>CAKTCY010000137.1 GCA_934540955.1 uncultured Faecalibacterium sp. | reverse complement strand
GGGGGCTGCTCAGATCAGAGTACTGCTTCTTCTGAGAGTTATAAGTCTTCTGCAGAGCGGGAGCGGTGCTCTTGGTAGTCAGGACCTCACGGCCTTTGCGTACAAGCTGGTTAAAAGTAGGCATTTTGTTTCTCCTTTCTTAATGATGAGCATCGGAAGTGTTTTCCGACTTTTTAGCCGCACTATCCCCATGAGGGACGCGCAACAGTTATATAATACCCGCTTTGCAGCCGGATGTCAACAGTTTTTGCAAATTTTTTTGTATTTATTCCAGATTTTTTCTTTCGGGCAGTTTTCGGCAGAAAAAGTGCCTTTTCCCTTCCCTGCTGCGCTGCTTCTGGCACGCAAAAACCGCCCCGCAGGCTTTCGCCCACGGAGCGGTTTTGTTTAACTGATCAGATCCTTACGGATGCTGCGCTTACTGTGCGGAGGCAGCCAGCTCGGCTGCGACCTCGGCATCGCGCTCAGCCTCACGGTTCTTCAGATCCTCACGCACCTCCGGCAGACCGGTACCGGCGGGGATCAGCTTACCGATGATGACGTTCTCCTTCAGACCGGACAGCGGGTCGACCTTGCCCTTGATAGCAGCCTCGGTCAGCACGCGGGTGGTCTCCTGGAAGGATGCAGCGGACAGGAAGGAGTCGTTGGCCAGAGCAGCCTTGGTGATGCCCAGCAGCACCTGCTGATACTCGACCAGCTTCAGACCCTCTTCACCAGCATCGATGCGCTGCTGCAGATCGGCGTTGATGTTCTCCACTTCCAGACGGCTTGCCAGAGCACCGCCGATCAGGTTGGAGGAACCGGAATCGGTCACACGCACCTTGCGGCACATCTGACGGACGATGACCTCGATATGCTTATCGTTGATCTCAACGCCCTGCAGACGGTAGACCTTCTGGACCTCGTTGATCAGGTAGTTCTGCACGTCCTCCAGACCCTTGATGGCCAGAATATCCTGCGGGTACAGCACACCCTCGCGGGTGATGATGTCGCCCTTCTCCACGCGGTCGCCGGGCATCACGCGGGAATGCTGGGTGAACGGGATGGAGTAGCTCTTGACTTCCTCTGCGCCGTTCTCGTCCTTGCCGGTGACCTTGATGACCACATTCTTCTTGGTATCGTCCTGAGAGACCACACCGGAGATCTCGCTCATGATGGCCATGCTCTTGGGACGGCGGCTCTCGAACAGCTCCTCAACACGGGGCAGACCCTGTGTAATATCCTCGGCAGATGCGATACCGCCGGTATGGAAGGTACGCATGGTCAGCTGAGTACCGGGCTCGCCGATGGACTCTGCGGCGATAACACCGACAGACTCGCCCAGACGGACCGGCTCACCGTTGGCCATATCGGAGCCGTAGCAGCGTGCGCAGACGCCGGTCTTTGCACGGCAGGTCAGCAGGCTGCGGATCTTCAGGCGGGTGATACCGGCTGCCTCGATCTCGTTGGCATCGTACAGGTCGATCATCTTGCCCTCGGGCACGATGACCTTGCCGGTGATGGGGTTGACCACATCGCCCACGGCAAAACGGCCGATCAGACGCTCGCGGAA
>CAKTCY010000136.1 GCA_934540955.1 uncultured Faecalibacterium sp. | reverse complement strand
GAGCCGGAGCACCCCTTCTTCCACGAGCGGAATCTGGAAAACCCCCGGCGGGCGTATCTGGTGCTTACTGCCGATAAAGGCATGGCGGGTGCTTATAACCAGAACCTGCTCAAGTTTTTGCGGGAACACGCAGACCCCAACGACCGCTTTTATGTTGTCGGTCAGGTGGGCTACCGCGCCATGCGCAACCGGGACCCCCGCCTTGTGGAGGAGTTCCGTTACAGCGCTACCGCACCCACTTTGCAGCGTGCCCGCGACATCACGGTGGACGCTATCGACGACTTCAAGTCCGGCAAGCTGGACGAGATCTACATCGTCTACACCAAGATCCAGAACGCCCTTACCAGCGAGCCTGTCATGGAGCGTCTGCTGCCGCTGGACCGGCGGTTTTTGCAGCCTGCTCCCAAGGGTCTGGGCGACCCCAAGGGCGAGGTGGAACTGGTGCCGGACGCATGGACGGTGTTCGAGCAGATCGCACCCATCTATATGCACGGCATGATCTTTGGTGCCATGACCGAGAGCTTCTGCGCCGAGCAGAGCGCCCGCATGACCGCCATGGATTCTGCCACCAAGAGCGCCAATGACATGATCCGGGACCTGCAGTTGGAATACAACCGTACCCGTCAGGGCTCCATCACGCAGGAGATTACCGAGATCATCGGCGGCGCAGCTGCCGTGCAGGATCGGACATAATAAAGGAGCTTTCTCTAGCATCGCGCAGCGATGACGGAGAGGGTTCGTTGGACAAACAAGATTTGACAAGAGGCAATCCAAATGATACAGGGAACTATTATTCGCGTAGCAGGCCCCGTGGTGGATGTGCAGTTCACCGCCGGCAGGCTGCCTGCCCTGCAGGAGGCGCTTACCGTGACCGCAGAGGGCACCGAGCGCACCATGGAGGTGACGCAGCACGTCAACGAGACCACGGTGCGCTGCATCATGCTTTCTGCCAGCGAGGGTCTGGGCAAGGGGATGCCGGTGGAAGCTACCGGCCACGGCCTGACCGCCCCTGTGGGCGAGGGCACACTGGGCCGTATGTTCGACCCGCTGGGCCGCCCCATTGACGGCAAGGGCGCTGTGGACGAGCTGCCGCACTGGCCCATCCACCGCAAGGCACCCGGCTTTGCAGAGCAGAAGCCCGCGACCGAGATTCTGGAGACCGGCATCAAGGTCATCGACCTGCTGGCTCCTTATGCCAAGGGCGGCAAGATCGGCCTGTTCGGCGGCGCCGGCGTGGGCAAGACCGTGCTGATCCAGGAGCTGATCCATAATGTGGCCACCGAGCACGGCGGCTACTCCATCTTTACCGGCGTAGGCGAGCGCTCCCGCGAGGGCTGCGACCTGTGGGGCGAGATGAACGCCTCCGGCGTGCTGGACAAGACCGCACTGGTTTTTGGCCAGATGAACGAGCCCCCGGGAGCCCGTATGCGCGTGGCCGAGACCGGCCTGACCATGGCAGAGTACTTCCGTGAGGAGACTCACAAGGACGTGCTGCTGTTCATTGATAACATCTTCCGTTTCGTGCAGGCCGGCAGTGAGGTCTCTGCCCTGATGGG
>CAKTCY010000135.1 GCA_934540955.1 uncultured Faecalibacterium sp. | reverse complement strand
CTTGACGGCGTGTTGTTTCGTTGGTACTATAATAACAGATAATTTTGTGATATAAAATAGCATTTTATTGATTAGAGGTGTCAGATATTGCTGTTTGACTGGAACACCATCGCTGCACCGGCTGCGCTGCTGAATGTGCAGCTTTCCGCGCCCCGCACCCTGACCGGCGAGGGGCTGTGGGTCTGCCTTGTTTCCAGCGGCAGATGCACAGCTTCCCTGCCCGGGACATCGGCTGCGCCCGCCGGCTCTGTGCTGGTGCTGCCGCCGCAGTCCGCTGCAGCGGGGCACCTGATCTTAAGCCGCGCCCCGCTCACCCTGACCCCGGAGGACAGCTGCCACCTGCTGTGCGTCCAGCTGACCGGGCAGGCCAGCGCGCAGTTTTTGAACGGCCTGCGGGAGCTGCCCTACCTTGCCAAGGGCGAGACCTGCCCTGCCGCCGCCGAGCTGATGGGGCGGCTTGCGGAGGAAAAGCCCACCCACAGCCGTGCCCGCAGCCAGCTGGCCTTTGCCCTGCTGTGCGAGCTGGCGGATGCCGACAGCGCCGCGCCCGCCCTGCCGCCGCTGGTGCAGGCCGCCATTGAGGATATCCGCGCCAACTACGCGGGGCTGTACGGCGTAGAGGAGCTCAGCGAGCGGCTGGGCGTCTCCAAGAGCCATCTGGTGCGCACCTTTACCGCCGCCGTGGGCGTGCCGCCGGGCAAATACCTGACCACCGTGCGCATCGAGGCCGCGCAGCGGCTGCTGCTGCACCGGGAGTACACGCTGGACGTGGTGGCCAGCCTGTGCGGCTTTTCCGGGGCCAACTACCTGTGCCGGGTATTCAAAAAAGAAACCGGTCAATCCCCTGCACAATGGCGGGCACTGACCGGTCGCGCCGCACAGTCCGGGCTTACGCCCGAGGAGACCATGCGGGAACAGGAGATGTATATTTAAGCGTTTCCGCTCTCTTTTCTGCGCAGCAAAAACAGGGTCAGCAGCGCGGTGATCAGCTCCGAGGCCGGGAAGGCCGCCCATACGCCCGGCATCCCGAACACCGCGCTAAGCACCAGCGAGCAGGCCACGATGGCTACCATGCCCCGGCAGATGGAGGTGATGGAGGCCTCTGCCGGGCGGTTCACGGCGCTCAGATAGCCCGCCGCCATAATGTTGAAGCCCGCAAAGAAGTAGCCCACAAAGTACATCCGCATCCCGGTGTGGGCGTACTGCGCCATCTGCACCGAGTTTTCGCTGTTGAACCAGCTCACAAAGGTATCGGTCAGGCCGAACACCGCAGCGTACAGCACCGCAGCCAGCACCAGCACGGTGCCACTGCCCAGCAGCAGCAGCTTCCGCGCCCCGGCGTGGTCGTTCTGACCGTAGCAGCGGCTCACCAGCGGCTGTGCGCCCTGTGCCACGCCGTTGAAGATGGCGGTAGCCACCAGCGCAAAGTTTGCCACCACGCCGTAGGCCGCTACGCCCACGTTGCCCGCCAGCCCCAGCAGCAGAAAGTTGAACACCGTGGTGGTCACGCCGGAGGAAAGCTCGCCCACAAAGCCGGAGATGCCCAGCTGACAGCTCTGCCCCAGCAGCCGTGCCGAGGGCAGCTGCCGCACGAATTGCAGGGTGTTCTCCTTTTTAAAGAAGTGGCGGCTGCAAATGGCGATGCTGA
>CAKTCY010000134.1 GCA_934540955.1 uncultured Faecalibacterium sp. | reverse complement strand
GGGCAGCCGTATTCTGTGCAGGTGTCGTGATAGGGACACTTCATCATATCCACACGCCAGACGCCGTTACCGGTCTGCAGTTCTTTTGGGGCAAAGCCCGCCGCCGGGCCGAAAACGCTCCGGGTGGATTTGACGAAAACGCCGGGAACAAGGCGGTAAAGCCCCGGTATGTGCAGCAGGGCGGCAAGCTGTTTGTGGCTCGTTCTCGCCAAGCGCTCCACATAGCCGTGAACGGTTTGCAGTGCCTCCTCTTTCGGCATGACCCGCTGCAAGGTCTCGTAGGCCGCAATGCCCGGCAAGATTTGCCGCTTGAGGTGGTATTGCTTTTCCTTGCTTGCGTCCGCATTTTCAGCCAGCAGTGCATTCAACCGCACATCAAAAAAGACATTTAGCTCCTTGGCCTGCGAAGGAAAGCACTGTGCCGCAGTCTCCCGAAAATCACGGGAGAGATAGGTTTCCTTCATCGTCCTGCCTCCGTCCCAGCTTTCAAGAAGCCCTTCTTTTTATATCCGCAGTCGCAGCAGGGCCCGCCGGAGGCAAGGGTATACCGCCGCACAAAATCCGTCACGCCGCCCGCCTCGCTCATGGTGTAGTCCAGATGGCACAAAGCGGGGGTCAGGTCGTACAGCCCCAGCTCCTTCATCAGCACACAGATGCCGCATTTTGTAAAGCGTCCCTCGTAGCCGCTGCCGTCAGGGTATTCGTAAAACCCCATGTTCCACGAGTAGGGGTTGCGGTCGGCGGCTTTCAGGGCGGCAGTGGCTTTCATACCGGCAATATCCTTTGGGGTGAACTTGCTTTTTCCGCTTTTGCGGCAGAACCACTGCATGGGCTTTGTCATCATGGATCTTGCGTAGTAATCCGTCAGCCTGTCCACCTCCGGACGTTGCGGCATGGAGAGGATGAACGCGCCGAGCATTGCGCAGTTGACGATGTTCATCTTGAAGCGGTCCGCTTTTTCAAACTCCGGCAGCCTGCGAATGATCTGCCGGTATTGCGGCTTTGCCTTTTTCGTGATGGCTTTTGCGGTAGCTGCATCATAGCCCAGCACAGCGGTCAGCTGCTTTTGAAAGGAACCGGCAAACAGCACCCACATTCCAAAGGGCATTCCAGCGTATTTCATTGCAGATACCTCCCGGCTTCCGCTTCCAGTGCCTGCCACACCGGGTAGGCTGCGCCGTTCTCATCGAAAAATTTCTTAAGATCCCGGTTCAGCGCACTCATTTCGTCGATGGCGTTCATGGCATGGTCGGAGGCGCAGAGCTTGCCCAGCGAGGTGGCGCACATCAGCTTGAAAAAGCGCAGGCAGGTCTTGCGGTACTTTTCCCCTTCAAAGTCTGCATCCTCCTTGGGCAGAATGGTGTGCCCGGCATTTCGGATGGCGCGGTATCCCTCGATGTTGGCATCCAGCACACGGTTCAGGTACGCGGTATCTCCCCTGAGCTTTTTCAGGTCGCCGTCTGTCTTATAGCAGGCGAAGGCCGCAGGCATCACAAACGCAGCATGGCAGAGCAGATAGTCCTCCATGTTCGGCTCGTAAACAACCTTATATTCTGTGCCGTGGAAAATGCGCCCGATCAGCTGTTTATTGGAGATTGCACCCGGCAGCTGTCCGATGGTGATCTTTTTCAGGTCGATGGAGACCACCCGGTC
>CAKTCY010000133.1 GCA_934540955.1 uncultured Faecalibacterium sp. | reverse complement strand
GTGACCAGCTGCGATGACACGGACTTTTTAAAGACCGACGGCGAGGTGTACCGCATGGACGGCGGGGTGCTTTGCAAGGTCTGACAGCATGGAAAAATGTTGCAAATAACACTGCATAAAAGCTGCATTTTCGCGGGCTTTATGCAAACAAAGGACACGGGAGAAAATACAGTATGTATATTCATCTGGGGCGAGACTATGTCCTGAACGACCGTGATATCATTGGCATCTTTGATCTGGAGACCACCACAACCTCCCACCGGGGGCGGGAGTTTTTGAACTACGCCCAGAAGAACGGGGCGGTGGTCAGCCTTTCGGACGAGCTGCCCCAGTGCTATGTGCTGGCAGACGGAGGGCTGGTGGATGCGGTGTATCTTTCGGAGCTGTCCAGCGCCGCCATGCGCCGCAGAGCGCAAAGGATGGTGGAGTGAAATTTGCGGAAAACGGGCGGAAGATCCACAGAAAAAGAGGGATGGGAAAGCCCCGGAGCTGCCCGGAAAGCCGCACCGTGCCAGCCGGAATGCCCTCTGCGGGCAACGCGTGAAAACACAACAAAACGGCGAGAAAAAAGTACACCATGGTGTACCGGTTCCCGCTTTGCTATAATTTGAAAAAACAAACGCAAAAATGAACAAAAGGGAGAAAGGATATGGCAGAAGAAATCATTACCAGTACAAATGCCGATACCGCAACCGACCACGAGTATAACGCCAGCGAGATTCAGGTGTTGAAGGGTCTGGAGGCGGTGCGCAAGCGCCCGGGTATGTATATCGGCTCCACCGGTGAGCGCGGTCTGCATCATCTGGTGTACGAGATCGTGGACAACGCCATTGACGAGGCGCTGGCCGGTTACTGCGACCACATCGAGGTCAAGATCCTGAAGGACAACATCATTCAGGTCACCGATAACGGACGCGGCATCCCCGTGGACATTCAGGCCGATACCGGTCTGCCCGCCGTCACCGTGGTGTACACCATCCTGCACGCCGGCGGCAAGTTCGGCGGCGAGAACTCCGGCTACAAGGTGGCCGGCGGTCTGCACGGCGTGGGCGCTTCGGTGGTCAACGCCTGCTCCGAGTGGCTTACCGTCAACGTGCGCCGCGACGGCAAGGAGTACGAGCAGACCTTCCGGCGCGGCGACCCGGACGGTGCCCTGAAGTGCATCGGCACCGTAGCCGAGGGCGTCACCGGCACCCGGGTCACCTTCAAGCCCGACCCGGAAATGTTCAAGGACACCACCGTCTACGACTTCGACACGCTGGAAAAGCGCCTGCGGGAGGAAAGCTTCCTGAACGCCGGTGTCAAGATCACCCTGACCGATGAGCGTCAGCTGTACACCCCCGTGCTGGAGGATGGGCAGGAGGGCGACCCCTGCTACCGCTCCGAGGTCATGTGCTACGAGGGCGGCATCAAGAGCTTTGTCACCTATCTGGGCGAAAAGCGCAAGCTGGAAGTGCTGCACCCCAACGTCATCTACCTCAAGGGGCAGACCGACCGCGGCGTGGCAGAGATCGCCTTGCAGTACAATTCCAGCTACAACGAGCTGCTGCTGAGCTTTGCCAACAACGTCAACACCCCGGACGGCGGCACCCATGAGGAGGGCTTCAAGAACAGCCTGACCCGCGTGTTCAATGACTACGGCCGCAGCCACGGCCTGCTGAAGGACAAGGACGAGAACCTGTCCGGCGCAGACGTGCGCGAGGGCCTGATCTGCGTCATCTCGGTCAAGCTGCAGGAGGCCGAATTTGAGGGCCAGACCAAGGCAAAGCTGGGCAA
>CAKTCY010000132.1 GCA_934540955.1 uncultured Faecalibacterium sp. | reverse complement strand
ACCACCATCAAGTGTGTGGTGCTGGGCGAGCATGATGAACTGCTGTATTCTACATACGAACGACATTATAGTCATATTCTGGAAAAGGCGCAGGAGCTGCTGCGGCGCATTGATGCCGAGCAGCTGCATGGCTGCAAGGCGCTGCTCAGCATCTCCGGCTCTGCCGGCATGGGCTTGGCAGACAGCTGCGGTGTGCCCTTTGTGCAGGAGGTGTTCTCCACCCGCGTGGCGGTCAAGCGCTTTATGCCAAAGACTGATTGCGTCATTGAGCTGGGCGGCGAGGATGCCAAGATTTTGTTTCTGACCAACGGCACCGAGGTGCGCATGAACGGCAGCTGTGCCGGCGGCACCGGTGCCTTCATCGATCAGATGGCTACTCTGCTGAAGATGAGCGCCGAGGAAATGAACAAGGCTGCCGAGCAGGCGCAGCGCACCTATACCATCGCCTCCCGCTGCGGCGTGTTTGCCAAAAGTGATGTGCAGCCCTTGATCAATCAGGGTGCCCGCACCGAGGATATCGCTGCCAGCATCTATAAGGCAGTGGTCAACCAGACCATCGCCGGTCTGGCACAGGGACGCCCCATCAAGGGCAATATCCTTTATCTGGGCGGCCCGCTTACCTTCAGCACCGTGCTGCGCAAGAGCTTTGACGAGGCGCTGAACGTGACCGGCACCTGCCCGGAAAACAGCCTGCTGTATGTGGCGCTGGGCGCTGCCCTGTATGCCGACAAGGAATTTGTGCTCACCGAGGTGGCCGCTGCGCTGGACAAATATGCTGCCACTGCTACCTATGCCAGCGAGCCGCCGCTGTTCGCCAGCAAGGAGGAGTACGAGGCCTTCCATGCACGGCATATGTCCCACAGTGTGCCCCGCGTGGCCTTTGGTGCCCACTGCGGGCCGGTGCATATCGGCATCGACTCCGGCTCTACCACCGTCAAGCTGGTGGTGGTGGATGAAAAGAGCCAGATCCTGTACACCAACTATCAGCCCAACCTCGGCAACCCGCTGCCCCTCATCCGGGAGCAGCTGCTCAAAATTTATAAGGAGCATCCGGGGCTGCAGGTGGCCAGCGTTACCACCACCGGCTACGGCGAGGAGCTGGTAAAGAACGCCTTCCGCTGCGATTACGGTCTGGTGGAAACGGTGGCGCATTTTACCGCTGCCAAGTACTTTATGCCGGACGTGGACTTCATCATTGATATCGGCGGGCAGGACATGAAGTGCTTCAAGATCGAGGATGGCGCGATCAGCAACATCTTCCTGAACGAGGCCTGCTCCTCCGGCTGCGGCAGCTTTTTGCAGACCTTTGCGCAGGCGCTGGGCTACGACGTCAAGGAGTTTGCCGCGCTGGGTCTGTTCGCAGACCGTCCGGTGGACTTGGGCAGCCGCTGCACCGTGTTCATGAACAGCTCGGTCAAGCAGGCGCAGAAGGACGGTGCCAGCATCGAGAATATCTCCGCAGGCTTGTCCATCAGCGTGGTCAAGAATGCACTGTACAAGGTGATCCGTGCCTCCAGCCCGGAAGAGCTGGGCCGCAAGATCGTGGTGCAGGGCGGCACCTTCTATAATGAAGCTGTGCTCCGCGCCTTTGAAAAGGAGATGGGCGTGGAGGTCATCCGGCCGGACATTGCCGGCTTGATGGGCGCTTACGGCGCTGCTTTGTACGGCCTGCGCCAGAGCCATAAAAACAACCAGACCGCCTCTGCCATGATGAACGAGCAGGAGCTGGAAAGCTTTGCACAGCAGGTGGTCAGCGTCAAGTGCGGCGGCTGCGGCAACCATTGCCAGCTGACCGTCA
>CAKTCY010000131.1 GCA_934540955.1 uncultured Faecalibacterium sp. | reverse complement strand
CACAAGGACGTGCTGCTGTTCATTGATAACATCTTCCGTTTCGTGCAGGCCGGCAGTGAGGTCTCTGCCCTGATGGGCCGTATGCCCTCTGCCGTGGGCTACCAGCCCACGCTGGCCAACGAGTTGGGCGCTCTGCAGGAGCGCATCACCTCCACCAAGGACGGCTCCATCACCTCGGTGCAGGCCGTCTATGTGCCTGCCGATGACCTGACCGACCCCGCCCCCGCCACCACCTTTGCCCATCTGGACGCCACCACCGTGCTGTCCCGTAAGATCGTGGAGCAGGGCATCTACCCAGCTGTGGACCCGCTGGCCTCCACCTCCCGCATTCTGGAGGCGGACATCGTGGGCGAGGAGCACTACCGCGTAGCCCGCAAGGTGCAGTCCATTCTGCAGCGCTATCAGGAGCTGCAGGACATCATTGCCATTCTGGGCATGGACGAGCTGGA
The DNA here is from genome assembly GCA_934540955.1 of uncultured Faecalibacterium sp. GTDB lineage: Bacteria > Bacillota > Clostridia > Oscillospirales > Ruminococcaceae > Faecalibacterium. Next base: position 1,358 of record CAKTCY010000131.1, on the reverse strand, counting down.
CGAGAACGATAAGCTGACCGTCATGCGCGCCCGCAAGCTGCAGAAGTTCCTGTCCCAGCCCTTTGCCGTGGCCGAGAACTTTACCGGCCTCAAGGGCAAGTATGTGCCCCTGAAGGATACCGTGCGCAGCTTTGCCGCCATTGTGGACGGCAAGGCGGATGATCTGCCGGAGTGGGCATTCTTCAACGTCGGTACGCTGGAGGAAGCACGCGAAAAGGCAGAAAAGAAGCTGGCTGAGGAAAAGGGCGGTGCCGTCTGATGAACAAGTTCATGCTGAACATCACAGCGTCCAGCGGCGAGTTCTATCAGGGCGACTGCGAGGATCTCACCCTGCCCATCAGCGACGGCATCTACGGCGTACAGGCCGGGCATAACCCGGTGCTGGTGGCGCTGCACATGGGCATCCTCCACTTTGTGGTGGACGGCAAGGCCCGGGATGTGCTGGTGGGGGACGGCATTGCCGAGGTGACCCCCGCCTATGTGATGGTGCTGGTGGACAGCGCCGAGAACCCGGAGGACATCGACAAGAACCGTGCCGAGGCCGCCCGCATCCGCGCCGAGGAACGCCTGCAGCATAAGCAGAGTATGCACGAGTATTACCAGAGCAAGATCGCGCTGGATCGTGCCATGCAGCGCTTGCAGACCGCCGCAAAGTATAAGCGCTAAGACAGCAGCCCCTTTCTCTTATAGGATAGGAAGAAATTTCCCGTTTGCCCGTGGCAGTAGTGCCCGGGCAGGCGGGGATTTTTTTGTTGGAGGCTCTTGACAGCTTTTTCATAAAGTGATATGATTATGATATCAGAAAGAAATACTTCCGACCCTGATAAGGAGGGACTTGTTATGGAAGAGAAAATTTTGAATACCCGCAAAAACGGCATGGCTATGCTGCTGCTCACCCTGCTGGGCTATGTGGTGGCCATTGCCCTGTTCATCTACTGCATCACCCTGCTGAATGCAGACCGGACGTACCGGCTGTTTCTGGGCATTCCGCTGCTGATCTTGTCTATTGCGTATTGGATCGCAGGCATTTTCCTGTTCTGTGGCCTCAAAGTGTTAAAGCCGCAGGAGGCGCTGGTGCTTACCCTGTTTGGTGATTACATCGGCACGTTGAAGGGACAGGGCTTTTACTGGGTAAACCCCTTCTGCACCGCCGTCAACCCCGCCGCCGGCACCCGCCTGAGCCAGAGCGGAGACGTGAACAGCAAGGAAACCAGCGTGGCTGCGCTGTTTGGCAATAACGGCCAGAATGCTCAGCTAAGCGCCGAGTCCATGAGCAAGAAGATCTCGCTCAAGATGATGACCCTGAACAACTCCCGCCAGAAGATCAACGATTGTCTGGGCAACCCGGTGGAGATCGG
>CAKTCY010000130.1 GCA_934540955.1 uncultured Faecalibacterium sp. | reverse complement strand
CATCACCGACCCGCAGAACCTCGAAGAGCAGGCCATCAGCCTTGTGGGCACCGATATCTACGAAAAGCTCATCAAGGGCTACACCGGCAAGCAGTGGGGACGCCCCTGTACTGAGCTACCCGCCTTTATCATCAAGCGCCTGCCGGTGCGTTTCACCTACGACGACAACTACTTCAACGCCCTGTATCAGGGCATCCCCAATGGCGGCTACACCGCCATGGTGGAAAAGATGCTGGCTGATACCGAGGTGCGTCTGAACGTGGATTATCTGGCCGACAAGGCTGCGCTGGACGCACTGGCTGAGAAGGTGGTCTACACCGGCCCGGTGGATGCCTACTTCGGCTACCGTCTGGGTGCTTTGCAGTACCGCAGCGTCCGCTTTGAGACCGAGGTGCTGGACACCGACAACTATCAGGGCAACGCGGTGGTCAACTACACCGATGCCGAGACCCCCTACACCCGCATCATCGAGCACAAGCACTTTGAGTTCGGCACCCAGCCCAAAACGGTCATCAGCCGCGAGTACAGCGCCGAATGGAAAAAGGGCGACGAGCCGTACTATCCCGTCAATGACGAGAAGAACGGCGCGCTGTATGCCGAGTATAAGAAGCTGGCCGATGCGGAGCCGGGCGTCATCTTTGGCGGCCGTTTGGGCGAGTACAAGTATTACGACATGGACAAGGTCATTGAGGTGGCTCTGGACGTGGCTGCAAAGGAACTGAAATAATAGATGCATTTGTCCGGGCGGCGGGCCGGGAGTTTCTCTGAGGACCGTCCGCTGGGGTGGGACCCTGTTGCCGAAGGCAATAGGGCGGGCGATGGAATGGCCCGATTCGTGTCCGAGGAGAAAGCTATCGGCCTGTCGCCCTGTTCCTCTTGCTCAAAAGCGACAAATGCGCTATACTATTACCATAAGACTGCACCGGTTTTCCGGTGAGAAGTGAGGGATACTATCATGAAAGTGATTCTGAAGCAGGATATCAAGGGCATTGGCAAGAAGGACGAGATCCACGAGGTCTCCGACGGCTACGCCCGCAACTACCTGTTCCCGCGCAAGCTGGCCGCTGTGGCGGATGCCAGCGCTGTGAACATGGCGCGCGGCAAGGAGGCCGCAGCCGATTTCCACGAGGCTGAGAACGTGGCAGCCGCCAAGGCTCTGGCTGCTAAGATCGAAGGCAAGACCGTGACCATCAAGGCCAAGGGCGGCGCATCCGGCCGTCTGCACGGCAAGGTGACCGGCAAGGAGGTTGCCGAAGCACTGGCTGCGCTGGCAGGTGCACCCATCGACAAAAAGAAGATCGAGCTGGAGACCAAGGACATCAAGGATGCCGGCGTGTTCAACGGCAAGGTTCGTCTGTACGTTGGCGTCGTGGCTTCCTTCAAGATCCAGGTGGAAGTGGAACAGGCCTGATCTGTGTGCCGTTTGCGCCCCCTCACAGCAGGGGGCGCTTTTTGGCTTTACAGGATGCTTTGGATTTTGGATAAGGACAAACTACTATGCCGAACGAACGACGTTATTCCAATGAACTGAATCTGGAGAGCGTGGGCATCAATCTGCCCTACAATATGCAGGCAGAGCAGAGCGTGCTGGGCGCGGTGCTGCTCAAACCCGACACCCTGACCGATCTTGTGGAGATCATCAAGCCGGAAATGTTCTACACCCGGCAGAACGCCCAGATCTGGACCGAGATGCTGCGCCTGTTCACCAACGACCAGACCATTGATTTTGTCACCCTGCTGGATGCGGTGGTGTCCGATGGCGTGTTCCCCAGTGCAGACGAGGCCAAGATCTACCTGACCGGTCTGGCAGAAACGGTGCCCAGCATCTCCAACGTAAAGGCCTACGCCCAGATCGTGCAGGAAAAATATCTGGTGCGTCAGCTGATGGGCGTTGCCAAGGATATCTTGCAGGACGCCGGGGACGAGCCGGACGCCGACCTTCTGCTGGAAAACGCCGAGCAGCGCATCTACGAGATCCGCTCC
>CAKTCY010000129.1 GCA_934540955.1 uncultured Faecalibacterium sp. | reverse complement strand
GCCGCCCTGACCGGCCTGACGCTGGAAGCCCGGGAAAAGCTTGCCCGCATCCGTCCCCGCAATCTGGGGCAGGCGGGGCGCATTCCCGGCGTTTCGCCCTCCGATGTGGCGCAGCTGAGCATCGCACTGGCAGGGAAACAACAAAAATAATACGAATTTGCGATAAAATAAACGATTGCGCTACCCCGACCACCTGACAGAAAGGAAAACACTATGATCGACAAACAGCGGTTGGAGGAAAAGTGTTCCACATGGAACATTGTCCTCACCGGCACCCAGCTGGATCAGCTGGATGCCTTTGCCCAGATCCTTGTAGACTACAACCAGAAGGTCAACCTGACCGCCATCACCGACCCGGAGGGCATCGAGGACAAGCACTTCCTCGACAGCCTGCTGTTTGCCAGCCAGCCGGAGGTAGCCGGGCGCATGGTGGACGTGGGTGCCGGGGCGGGCTTTCCGGGCATCGTGACCAAGATCTTCAAGCCGGAATTGGAACTGACCCTCATGGAGCCCACCGGCAAGCGGGTGGAGTTTTTGAAGTACGCCTGCGCCCAGCTGGGTCTGACCGGGGTGGAGTTTGCCAAGGAGCGCGCTGAGGAAGCCGCCCGCAAGATCTGGCGGGAGCAGTTTGATCTGGCTTCTGCCCGTGCCGTGGCAGCCCTGCCCATGCTGGCAGAGTACTGCTTGCCGCTGGTAAAAGTGGGCGGCAACTTCCTTGCCATGAAGGGTGCTTCCGGGGAAGAGGAGCTGGCCGCCGCCCGGGGGGCTATCAAAAAGCTGGGCGGCGAGTACCGCGAGACCCGCACCCTGCACCTGCCCGGCGGCGACACCCGCACTTTGATCTTGTGCAAAAAGATTTCGCAAACTCCGACAGCATATCCCAGAAACGGCGGTAAAATTGCAAAAAGCCCGCTGAAATAACGCATGACCTGACGCAACCTGTAAGACCCTGCCGAACGAAAATTCTGGCGGGGTCTTTCTTTGTGTGCTACACTGAAGCTGAACAGGTTTTCCACGATTTCCCGGAGAAATGTGGAAAACCCCATCACACAAGGAAAGGGGCAGCATCATGTTTGAACGCAAGAAAACGTCCGGGAAATTACTCTCTCTGCCCATCGACCAGATCCACCCGTCGCCCTTTCAGGCGCGGAAAAGCTTTGACGAGCAGGAGCTGACCGCGCTGGCGCAGAGCATCCGGGAGAACGGTCTGCTCCAGCCGGTCACGGTGCGCAGGGCGGCAGAGGGCTACGAGCTGGTGGCAGGGGAGCGGCGGCTGCGCGCCTGCCAGCTGGCAAAGATGACCACCATCCCCGCCATCCTGTGCAGCTACGCCGACGACCGCACCGCCGCGCTGGGTCTGCTGGAAAACATCCAGCGTGCCGACCTGAACCCCTTTGAGCAGGCGCAGGGGCTGCGGGATGTGATGGTGCTGTGGGACTGCACCCAAGCCGAAGCCGCCAAGCGCCTGGGTATGGCACAGCCCACCTTTGCCAACAAGCTGCGGCTGTTGCAGCTGACAGCAGACCAGCGGCAGTTCGTGCTGGACAACAACCTCACCGAGCGCCACGCCCGCGCGGTATTGCGCCTGCCGGAGAACCGCCGCAGCGAAGCGCTGATCACCATCGCCAAGCGCCGCCTGAATGCCCGCCAGACCGACAGCTACATCGAGCAGCTGCTGAACAGCCCGCCCAAGGCCGGGCACCGCATCTCCATGGTGCGGGACGTGCGCATCTTTGTCAACACCATCGACCACGCCATCCGGCTGATGACCGACAACGGCGTGCCCGCCACCGCCCACCGGGAAGAGAAGGACGGCTACATCGAGTACACCGTCCGCATCCCCACCGCCGCCGCAGAGAAGTGAATTGTTCCATGTGGAACAGGGGAGGGAAGGTTTCTGCTTGCCGCAAGCGTGCAAAGACGCTCCGCTGGGCCAGAGGCAGGGAGGGGTGTTCCGACTCCCCCCTCCCTACCTCTGGACTCCACCCA
>CAKTCY010000128.1 GCA_934540955.1 uncultured Faecalibacterium sp. | reverse complement strand
AACCTCTCGCCGGAGGCACAGGCCATGGCGCTGGACATCATGGTGTGGTTCAACATCGTTTCCCTGTTCGTGTGGCCGTCCAGCTTTACCCTGCCCAACATCCTGCGCGCCGCCGGTGACGCCCGGTTCACCATGACCGTGAGCATCGTGTCCATGTGGGCGTTCCGGGTGGGCTTCTGCTATCTGGTGGTGCTGTGCTTCGGCGGCGGGCTGCTGAGCATCTGGATGGGAATGTATCTGGACTGGGTGTTCCGCTCGCTGTGCTTCTATCTGCGCTTCCGCCGTGGCAGCTGGCTGGAGCAGAGTGTGATCTAAGCTTCATAAAATTGCCAGCGGGCTCGCCCTCTCAGTCATCGCTACGCGATGCCAGCTCCCCCAAAGTGGGAGCCCTTGGCAGTCCACGCAGACTTCATCTCTTTGCCAAGGCCTCTCCCTTTGGGAGAGGTGGATTTGCAAAGCAAAGACGGAGAGGGCGAGGACGCTATCCGTGTGCCATAATTTTGGCATCCGCCCCTTTGCCGATCTGTGAAAGACCGGTGAAAATGGGGCGGATGCCTTTTCTTTTTGCAGGAAACCGCCGCGCTGATTCGTATTATCAGCAGCAGAACGATGGTATTTTTTACAGGTTCCACAAATTATTTTTTCAGTGCTTGACAAAGTTTTCATCTTTCGTTCTTGCAATCTTCATCGTTCGGGCGTATAATTTCTCAATGCTATCAGACCTTGCTCTTCTGCAAAAGGAGGCTATTCTATGAAACGCAGCTGGCTTGCGCGCCACCCGGTCGGGTTCATGGCGCTGTATACTATATTTTATCTGTCCGTCTTTCACTATCTGGAGGCAAACGTCCCCCTGCGCAGCATTCTGGTGCACTGCCGTCTGGACGATCTGATCCCCTTCTGCAAATATGCGGTGATCCCCTACTTTGCATGGTTTTTGTGGATCCCCTTCACCCTGTTCTATCTGCTGTGGAAGGCCCCGCGTGAGGACTTCTGGCGGCTGTGTCTGCCGCTGTTCTCCGGCATGACCATTGCACTGGCGTGCTACGCGGTGCTGCCCACGGCGCTGGACCTGCGCCCCTACTGGGTGCCGGGCAGCGACATCTTTGCGCAGACCGTGCGCTTTTTGTACCGCACCGACACCGCCACCAACGTCTGCCCCTCCATCCATGTGTTCAACTCGGTAACGCTGCTGCTGGCGTACTACCGCAGCCATATCTTTGACACGCCCCGCCGCCGCTGGATGCGTCCCGCAGCCGCTGTGCTGTGCGTTTCCATCGTCTGCTCCACCGTGCTGCTCAAGCAGCACAGCTGCATTGATGTAGCCTTGGGTGCACTGCTGGCACTGGTGCTGGACAGCGCCTTTACCGCCGTCGAGCGCAGTCAGCTGCCGCAGGTGCGGAGAGCATAAAAGTTTTTTCCCGGCAGCGTGGGACGATTTGAAATGCCCTCCGCGCTGCTCTGGGCATAATCAGCGGAAAATATTTTTATAATTTGTGGCTCAGAAACGCCTGCGGGCGTTTCTGAGCCACTTTTTCACAGGTGGGGTAAACCCTCTCAGTCACGCCTTACGGCGTGCCAGCTCCCCCGAAGGGGGAGCTTTATTCGTGCTGACCGGAAGATAACAAAAAGCTCCCCCTTTCGGGGGAGCTGGATGCGAACGCAGTGAGCAGACTGAGAGGGTTCTTTCTCAGAACAGCCCCTCGGGCAGGCAGATATCCTGCTTGGGGACCTTTGTCCACGCAAAGTCCGGCACAAGGCTTTCCGGGGTGCGGGGCGCAGGCTCCGGCTGCAGGCCGTAGGCATACGCCAGCTTGCCGATGATCTCCGGGGCGGTGTATTTTGCCCGCAGGTTTTCAAGGCTCTGGTCGCCGTCCCGCTTGGACAGCCGCCGCCCGTCCGCTGCCAGCAGCAGCGGGCAGTGGGCAAAGCGGGGCGGCTGCAAGCCCAGCAGACGGTACAGGTACAGCTGCCGCGCCGTGGAGGAAAGCAGGTCTGCCCCGCGCACCACCTCGGTGACGCCCATGCGGGCATCGTCCACCACCACCGCCAGCTGATAGGCAAACAC
>CAKTCY010000127.1 GCA_934540955.1 uncultured Faecalibacterium sp. | reverse complement strand
CAGAGCCTGAAGGCAGACCTTGCCCTGCTGCCCGCCGCCGTGGACGCCGCCTTGCGGGGCGAGCAGCTGCAGCCGGTGCTGCTGGGGCAAAGGAATGCGTAAATCTCTTTTCAGCGGGGAGAAAATGTGGTATACTCCAACTGATGCCTTGCTGGCATAAAACTGATAAGCGGAGAATACCAGATGAAAAAATTTACCGCAGCACTGTGCACTGTGCTGCTTTTGATAGGCGCTGTGCTGGTGCCCGGCGCGGCAGCAGCCGGCCCGGCGCTGGCCAATACCCGGGCATACTGCATCGTGGATGCAGACACCGGCCTTGTGCTGGCGCAGCAGAATATGGATGAGGAGTTGCATCCGGCCTCCATCACCAAGGTGATGACCCTTGGCCTTGCCTGCGAAAAGGCGCAGGGGGACTGGGATGACGTAAAGCTGACCGTGACCCACGAGGATGTCTACTCGCTGGCGGGCACGGATTCCAGCCACATCGCCCTGCTGGAAGGGGAGGAAGTTCCCTTGGTGGATGCGCTGTATGCCACCCAGATGGCAAGCGCCAACGACGGTGCCAACCTGCTGGCGGAGTATTTCGGCGGCGGCACCATCGCGGACGGCGTGGCGGCCATGAATGCACAGGTGGAGGAGCTGGGGCTTGCCCACACCCACTTTTCAAACCCCCACGGCATCAGCGATGAGGACCACTACACCAGCTGCTACGATATGGCGCAGATCCTGCGCTGGGCGCTGCAGCAGCCGGGGCTTGAGGAGGTGTTCACCCGCAACCAGATGTACACCATGCAGCCCACCAATATCCAGCCGGTGACCCGCTACTTCTCCCAGCAGGATAAGATCCGCATCGGCTCCAGCCGCTACCATATCGGCAGCGTGCTGGGCTCTAAGATCGGCTACACCAACACCGCCCGGTACAGCTATGCCTGTCTGGCCGAGCAGGACGGGGTACGGCTGATCTGCGTGACCATGCAAAGCCAGCTGAGCACTGATAAATATAACGATGTGCGCACCCTGCTGGAGCACGCCTTTGCTACCTATAAAGGCTACACCCAGCTGCCCGGCGGCACGGTCACCGCACAGCTGCCGGTGGCGGGCGGCGGGCAGAGCCTTGGCACCGTTACCGTAGCAGACCCCGGGGTGAAGCTGCTGCTGGCCGAGGGCTTGTCCGCGCAGGACGTGACCGTGGACTTAGAGCTGCCGGAGCAGTATCTGCTGGGCGCAGAGCCCGCCGTGTATGCGGTGTACACCCTGAACGGCGGCAAAAAGCAGGAGAGCACCAGCGTGCGGGTAAAGGCCGAGATCACCGGTCTTGCCGAGCTGCTGGAGCAGAGCACCGGCAAAAGGCTGGAGGCCGCCAAGGACGTGGAGCCGGGCAGAAGCGCATGGCTGCTGGCGGGCATCTCGGTGGGCTGCACCATAGGCGCGGCGGTGGTCACCGTGCTGGTGCTGCGGCTGCATTCCCGCCTGAAAAAGCGCCGCAAAAGGGCAAGGCACCATAAAAAAGCGTAAAAGCCTGTTCAAAACCAGACTTTTCCAGATAAAGAAAAAGCTTTCAGAAAAAAGAGAGGTACAATAGCATGGGTAAGTTTATTTTTACGCAGACCGAGATCCCCGGCGTGGTGGTCATTGAGCCGCAGGTGTTCGGCGACGACCGCGGCTATTTTATGGAGACCTACCAGAAGGATCAGTTCGCAGAGGCTGGCATCGACAAGGAATTTGTGCAGGACAACCAGAGCCGCTCCACCCGGGGCGTGCTGCGCGGGCTGCACTTCCAGAAGAACCACACCCAGGGCAAGCTGGTGCGCGTGACCAAGGGCGAGGTGTATGACGTGGCCGTGGACTGCCGCCCCCACAGCGCTACCTTTGGCAAGTGGGTGGGCGTGACCCTTTCTGAGGACAACAAGAAGATGTTCTATATCCCGGAGGGCTTTGCCCACGGTTTTCTGGTGCTGAGCGATGTGGCAGAGTTCTGCTACAAGTGCACCGATGTCTACGACCCCACCAGCGAGGGCGGCATCCCCTACGATGACCCCACCGTGAACGTGCAGTGGCCGGACTGCGGCTGCGAGCACAAGACCAGCGCAAAGGACAAGCTGCACGAGCC
>CAKTCY010000126.1 GCA_934540955.1 uncultured Faecalibacterium sp. | reverse complement strand
TACGAGATGTTCATGGGCGACTTTGAGCAGGCTGCACCGTGGCAGACCTCTGCCATCGCAGGCTGCAACCGCTTCCTTGACCGCGTGTGGGCACTGAGCGACAAGCTGGTGGAGGGCGAGGGCTACCGCCCCGCCATGGAGACCCTGATGCACCAGACCATCAAGAAGGTCAGCGCAGATATCGAGGGCCTGAAGATGAACACCGCCATTGCCCAGCTGATGACGCTGGTCAACGCCATGTACGACAACGGCGGCGCGACCAAGGCCGAGTTTGAGACGCTGGTGCAGCTGCTGAATCCCTTTGCTCCCCACATGACCGAGGAGCTGTGGGAGAAGCTGGGTCACAGCCACGACGAGCAGCTGGCTTACTATCCGTGGCCTGCCTACGAGGAGGCCAAGTGCGTGGAGGCTGCTGTGGAGATCGCCGTGCAGGTGAACGGCAAGGTGAAGGCACGCCTGAAGGTGCCCGCAGACATCACCGCTGAGGACGCCATTGCCGCCGCCAAGGCAGACCCCGCTGTGGCTGCTGCGCTGGAAGGCAAGCAGCTGGTCAAGGAGATCTACGTCAAGGGACGTCTGGTCAATCTGGCTGCCAAGGGCTGAGAACTGCTGCTCCGCTGAATAAGCGTGAACATATCATCACCCGCAGAGGCGGACCTGGCGCAGGAAACACCCGGGAGCGTCTGTTCAAAAATCTTTCAAAAGTTTTGAGCAAAAACTTTCAAAAAAAGGTTGACGAACCGGATAAAATGCGCTATACTGTCTACTGTTAGTTACCATGTAACAACGAAATTCCTGCCTCACGGTCCAAGGGAGGGAATAAGATGTCGGAAATTCGTGTTAAAGAGGGCGAGTCGCTGGAAAGCGCACTGCGTCGCTTCAAGCGCAGCACTGCTCGCAGCGGTGTGCTCGCAGAGGTTCGTAAGCGCGAGGCTTACGAGAAGCCGTCTGTTAAGCGCAAGAAGAAGTCCGAAGCAGCCCGCAAGCGCAAGTTCAAGTAATTAATTGCTTGGAATCGCACGTTGCTTTAGATTTTAAACGCGTTGCTAACGCCGATGTAGGGGAGCCTGTTTATGCAGGTTCCCCTATTTTCATTTTAAAGCCGCTTTGCGCAGGGCAGACTGAGAGGGTCTATTTATGCTCATTACCCCCGAATATGTTTTTAAGGACGTTACCCATATCACGCCGGAATGGCTTGCCGCCAAGGGCATCACAGCTCTGGTGCTGGATATCGACAACACCCTGACCGCAGACCGCAGTCAGGAGCTGCCGGAGGAGGTTGCCGCGTGGCTTGCCGCCATGCGCAAGGCCGGGGTAAAGCTGACCATCGTCTCCAACGGTGCAGAAAAGCGGGTGCGCCCCTTTGCCGAAAAGCTGGGCCTCGCCTACCTGTACCGCGCTGCAAAGCCCCTGCCCTTTGCGCTGATGGTGGCGCAGCACCGCATGGGCGTGAAGCACCGCCAGATGGCCATGGTGGGCGACCAGCTCTACGCCGACCGTATGGTGGCAGCGCTGTACGGTATCCCCGGGCTGATGGTCATCCCCCGCGGGCCGGACTTGGGCGCACAGGTCATCCTGAAACGCAAGTGGGAAAAGAAGCACTGGCAGAAGTACTACGACCGGGGAGGCAAGACCTTGTGAGTGAAGCTTGGAACATCCGGTTCGGCACCGCAGGCACCAGCGACAGCTTTGCCGCCCAAGGCTACAAAAGCAGCTTGGATGTGCCGGAGTACACCGCAAAAATGGGGCTAGATGCCTTTGAGTACCAGTGCGGGCGCGGGGTGCGTCTGGGGCTGGATAAGGCCGCCCGCATGGCTGCCCTTGCAGCCCAGCGGGACATCCTGTTCAGCGTCCACGCACCTTATTATATCAGTATGTCCAGTCTGGAAGAGGACAAGCGGCTGAACAGCATCCAGTACCTGCTGCAGAGCGCAGCGGTGTGCCGGGCGCTGGGCGGCAGACGCATCATCTTCCACTCCGGCAGCTGCGGCAAGCAGAGCCGGGAGACTGCGCTGGAAAAGGCGCTGGATACCATGCGCCGCGCCGTGGCTGCGCTGGACGAGGCGGGCTATGAAGATATGACCCTGTGCCCGGAGACCATGGGCAAGGTGGGGCAGCTGGGCACGCTGGACGAGGTGCTGGCGCTGTGCGGCGT
>CAKTCY010000125.1 GCA_934540955.1 uncultured Faecalibacterium sp. | reverse complement strand
TCCATCTACAACGCCATGCCTGCCGAGGGCGTGGACAAGCTGGTGGACTTCATGGAGAAGTTCCGCAAAGAGAATGCATAAAGAGGGGTTTCAGATATGTACACCATCAAAACGCTCAACGCCATCAGCCCGGTGGGGCTGGCAAAGCTGCCCAAGAACCAGTTCGATGTCTCGGTGGATGCCGATGCCCCGGACGGTATTCTGGTGCGCAGCGCCGACCTTTTGAACACCACCTTCAACGATAATCTGCTGGCCATCGCCCGCGCCGGTGCGGGTGTGAACAACATCCCGCTGGAGCGCTGCAGCGAGCAGGGCATCGTGGTGTTCAACACCCCGGGTGCCAATGCCAACGCCGTGGCAGAGCTGGTTGTCGGAATGCTCATCGCGGGCAGCCGCAACGTGGCCGCCGCCGCCCAGTGGTGTCAGGGTCTGGCCGGTGACCCGGCCATGGCCAAGAGCGTGGAAAAGGGCAAAAAGCAGTTCGTGGGCAACGAGATCAAGGGCAAGACCCTTGGCGTCATCGGTCTGGGTGCCATCGGCTCCCGGGTGGCAAACTGCGCCATCGAGCTGGGCATGGAGGTTTACGGCTACGACCCCTACATCTCCATTGAAGCCGCATGGAACCTGAGCAGTCAGGTGCACCACTGCGTAAACCTGAACGATATGCTGCCCCTGTGCGACTACATCACCATCCATGTGCCCTACCTGCCCACCACCAAGGACACCATCAACGCCCAGACCCTTGCCCTGTGCAAGGACGGCGTCAAGCTTTTGAACTACGCCCGCGGCGAGCTGGTGAACACCGCCGCCCTGCTGGAGGCCATGGACAGCGGCAAGGTGTCCGGCTACATGACCGACTTCCCCTCCGAGGCCATTCTCGGCCGTCCCGGCATCGTGTGCACCCCGCACCTTGGCGCCTCCACTCCGGAGGCCGAGGACAACTGCGCCATCATGGCGGCGCAGGAGCTGAGCGATTACCTGCGCAACGGCAACATTACCCACTCGGTCAACCTGCCGGAGGTGCACCAGCCCCGCGCCGGCGGCAAGCGCATCTGCATCATCCACAAAAACGAGCCGGGCATGATCAGCCAGATCACCGCCCTGACCACCGAAGCCGGCCTGAACATCGAAAACATGGTGAACAAGAGCAAAAAGAACATGGCCTACACCATGCTGGACGCCACCGGTGCCGTGGATGCCCGCCTGAGCGAGAAGCTGAGCAGCATCCCCGCCGTCATCCGGGTGCGCATCCTGTAAGCAGGAAAGCAGCGGACAGGCTGCGGAATATAGAATAAAAATCCCCTTGCAGGCCTTTAAGTGCCCGCAGGGGGATTTTTGCGATTTTGCTTTTGTGCCTTACACCCCAAAGAACTCCTTGGCGATGTCGGCGCTGCGCTTGGCGTCCTTGGCGTACCAGTCCGCGCCGATCTTTTCGGCGTATTCCGGGGTTAGCACGGCACCGCCTACCATGATCTTGCAGTCGAGCTTAGCGGCGTGCAGGGCGGTGATGGTCTCCTCCATGCTTTTCAGGGTGGTGGTCATCAGCGCCGAAAGCCCTACCAGATGCACGTCCTTTTCCCGCACGGTGTCCACCACCGTCTCCACCGGCACGTCCCGGCCAAGGTCCAGCACCTCAAAGCCGTAGTTTTCCAGAATGACCCGGACGATGTTCTTGCCGATGTCGTGCACATCGCCCTTGACGGTGGCAAGGACGATGCGTCCCTTGCTGGCGCTGCCCTCGCCCTTTTGGGCAATGGCGGTCTTGATCTCCTCAAAGGCGCTCTGGGCGGCGCTGGCGGCCTGCAGCAGCTGCGGCAGGAACAGGGTGCCTTTTTCATATTTGGCACCTACGATGTCCAAAGCGGGGATCAAGGCTTCGTCCACCACCTCCAACGGCTGCTTTTCTGCCAGCAGGGCGCGGGTATGGGCGGCGGCGTCACCTTTCAAGCCCTTTTCCACCGCTTTCATCAGGGCGGCGTAGGGGCCGGTATGCTCTGCCTCGGCGGCACTGGCGGCAGGCGCGGCCTTTGCAGCCTGTGCCAGCGCGGTGCTGGCGGGCACACGGTCGGCAAAGCGCTCAATGTACTTGGTGCTCTGCTTGTCCCGGTTGGTTAGCACGTTGTAGGCGTACACCGCCGCCATCATCTCCTCGCTGGAAGGGTTCATGATGGCAAGGTCCAGCCCGGCGTACATGGCCATGGTCAGGAAGGTGGTGTTCAGATAGGTGCGGCAGGG
>CAKTCY010000124.1 GCA_934540955.1 uncultured Faecalibacterium sp. | reverse complement strand
GCGGGGCCGCAAGGCCCCCTGCTCTGATCCTGAAACTATAACGTTAGGGAGTAGCCCATGAAAAAGAACAAAAGCACCATTATACTGATCCTCGTCTTTTTCGTGGGTCTATCCGTGATGTTATACCCCACCATCAGCGATTACGTCAACCAGCGCAACCAGTCCCGCGCGGTGGCAAGCTACGCACAGGACGTGGACAACATGACCGATGCGGATTACAGCGCCTACTTTGACGCCGCCGATGCCTTTAACGCACAGGTGGCCGCCACGGAAAACGCCCTCTACCGCCCGGATCAGCTTTCCGGCTACAACGACACGCTGGATATTACCGGCACGGGCATTATGGGTTACATCACCATCTCCAAAATCGGCGTGGAGCTGCCCATCTACCACGGCACCAGCGACAGCGTGCTGCAGATCGCCGCAGGCCACTTGGAGGGCACCAGCCTGCCGGTGGGCGGCACGTCCACCCACGCGGTCATCTCGGCGCACCGCGGCCTGCCCAGCGCAAAGCTGTTTACCAACCTCGACCAGCTGGAGGTGGGCGATACCTTTACCATCACCGTGCTGGACCGGGTGCTCACCTACGAGGTGGACAAAATTTCCATCGTGCTGCCCACCGAGACCGACGAGCTGAAGATCGCCGAAGGCAAGGACTACGTCACCCTGATGACCTGCACCCCCTACGGCATCAACACCCACCGCCTGCTGGTGCGCGGCCGCCGCATCGAGACCCCCAACCAGTACAAGCGCATCCGCGTTACCGCCGAGGCGCTCAAAATCGAGCCTATCATTGTTGCGCCCATTATGGCGCTGCCCATGCTGCTGATCCTGCTGATCGGTATGCTGCTTTCCACACGCAAACCCAAGAAAACGAGAGGTGAAGAACATGAAAAGCATTGATCTGCGTCATCGTCTGGCGGCTGTGCTGCTGGCTATGTGCCTTGTGGTATGCTGCGCCCTGCCGGCGTTTGCCACCAGTGCCAACATTGTGCTGGGGCGTCTGGGCTCGCTCCACGTCCGCCTGTACGACACCCACAACGATGTGCCCCTGCGCGGCGGCGAGCTGACCCTGTATCAGGTGGCCTCCGTCAAGCGCACCGATGGCAACCTGTACTTTGACTATACCGGCGATTTTACGGGCTGCGGTGTCGTGCTGGGTGATCTTTCCGACAGCACGCTGGCAGACCAGCTGGTAAAGTATCTGCCCGCTGTGCCCACCATTGCCGCCCAGCAGGACGTAAACGAAGAGGGCTATGCCGACATCACCAAGCTGCCGCAGGGGCTGTATCTGGTGGTGCAGACTGAGGCCTCCCACGGCTACGAGGCCATCAAGCCCTTCCTTGTGTCCATTCCGCTGCGGGACGGCGACAACTGGATCTACGATGTGGACGCCACCCCCAAGGTAGGTGCCACCATCCCGGAAGCGCCGGACGAGCCGGACACCCCGGACCTCCCCGACATCCCCGATGAACCGGACACCCCCGATCTGCCGGAGCAGCCGGACACCCCGGATAATCCGGTAAGCCCGGACAGCCCCGATAGCCCGGTAAGTCCTGACAGCCCGGACAACCCCGTAAGCCCCGAGAACCCGGATAACCCGGTCTCCCCTTCCAACCCCGATAAGCCCGTTCTGCCCCAGACCGGCCAGCTGAACTGGCCCGTGCCGGTGCTGGCCTGCAGCGGTGTGCTGCTGTTTGCGGTTGGCTGGGTGCTGAACCGTCAGGGCAAAAAAGAAAACTAAAACCGTACTCCTTTCAAGCACGGCACGCCGTGCACGCTCCCCCGCAAGGGGGAGTTTTTTTGTGGGGTGAAACCCTCTCAGTCACGCCTTACGGCGTGCCAGCTCCCCCGAAGGGGGAGCTTTTTGTGCTCTCTCCCCTGCCAGACACGGCACGATTTAGAATGGCCTCCGCTGCGCTCTGGCCATGTTCAGCGGAAAATATATTTTAAATTTGCAATGCTGGAAAATCTGCGGATTTTCCAGCATTGCCTTTTCACGGGAGGTTCTCCACGCAAAAGAGCCGCTGTACAATTTGTACAGCGGCTCTTGTTTTATGCAGTTTGTTTATGTCTTACTGCTGCTGGGCGGCCTTTTTGGCCTCCAGTGCCAGAATGGCATCGCGGCGGCTCAGGTTGATGCGGCCCTGCTGGTCGATGTCGGTCACCTTGACCACAATGGCATCGCCCACGGCAACCACATCCTCTACCCGCTCCACGCGCTTGGTGTCCAGCTTGGAGATGTGCACAAGGCCTTCCTTGCCCGGGGCGATCTCCAC
>CAKTCY010000123.1 GCA_934540955.1 uncultured Faecalibacterium sp. | reverse complement strand
GCCCTTAGCATTGCGGCGCGATGTCCTGCTCTTTGTGGGAGTTTAGACACCTTTGCTCAAAGAAGCTCTTATACCCTGTTCAGTTGTGTGGGAATGCTTTTAGTCGCAGAACTCGTCCACGTCGCTGATGGCTTTTGCATAGCGGCGGGTGAGGTGCTTTGTGGAAAAGAGGAACCGCTCGTTCTGGTTGTTGGTCAGCTCCTCGATGTCGGAAAATTCAGGTCTTTCCTGCATGGACTTCCATGTCTGCTCGATGACCTCCGGCGCAAGGCCGTAGGGGGAGCGCTGGAAGTACTTCAGCGGGGTAGCACTGGGATAGATGCGGGCATTGAACCGCACCATCTCGGCGAACATCACGCACAGATCCTTGTCCTCGATGAGCTGCGCGATCATCGCGTAGTTGTCGCTCATGTTGGCGGTGGAATAGTAGTAGGTATCCTTTGCGCCCTTGCGGGTGGTGATGTCCTCACACTGGGGGTCTGCGGGCATCTGCGCCAGCAGCTCGTCTGCATTTTCCACCTCGGTCAGCAGCAGGGCGTGGGGGGTCAGCAGCGCAGCCGCAGAGCGGGAGCGGATGTAGCCTGCCAGTTCCTGTGCCGGGGTAAGCTGGGGCAGCTCCGGGGCCGTGACGGTGGGCTGATCCTCGTAGGGGTCGCCCTGCGCTTCCGGAGCAGCGGCCAGAAAATCCAGCAGCTCCGGCTTTGCAGCATCGGGCTGTGCAGCCTCGGCGGCTTCGGGTGCGGCCTCAGCGGCCTGCTTTGCAGCAAGCTCGGCGGTCTCCCGCTCCACCACAGCCATCACGTCCTCACCGGCCTTGGCGGCACTGCCGTCAAAGGTGCTGCCGGTCTCTTTCAGGCGGCGGGCCGTCTCGCTGGCGGCATCGATGTCGAACACCTCTGCCTTGGGCTTTTTCTTTGCGGCCAGCTCTGCCTTCTGCAGTTCCAGAACGGCCTGCTCCGGGTCTGCGCTGCCGTCTACGGTGGTGGTGTAGCCGGGTTTACGTCTGCCAAACAACATGACGATCGTTCCTCTTTCTATGGGATTTATTCAGCTGCTGCGGTGTTCTGGGCGTAGATGCCGCGCTTTTCCAGATCATCGGCCATGTCAGCCAGATCATACTTCTCCAGCGTCTCGCGGGTGGGCACACCGGTGGTGCGGTCCCAGCCGAAGATGTCGTAGAACAGATCCTTTGCCTTCTCCATGTCGGCGCGGTCCAGCTTGGTGGTGCCTTCCTCGAATGCCTTGAAGTCGGGGTCCTTATCGAACACCCAATCGCAGATGGCATCGTGCTCCTGACGCAGGTTTGCGCTGCCGCAGTTCTGCTGGAAGCTGATGGCGGTCATCACGCGCAGCATCTGGGTAATGCGGGCACCGTCCTCCTGCAGACCGGCCTGAGTATAGGTTTCGCCGGTAACAGCAGTCATAAAGTCTGCCTGCAGATCCAGGTCGCCGTGGTACTCACGCTCCTTGGAGGGAGACTGGGTCATGGGCCACATCCAGTTGCAGAGGGTGGCAGAGTCGTGGAAGTTCTTGTCGTTGACGCAGTAAGCGGCCAGCTTTGCCTTGTTTTCGTTGATGGGCGTGTAGGCCTTGGCCTTGTCGTAGCAGCCCTCGCCGAAGAAGTCCTCCATGACCTTTTTGGTCACCTCGTAGGGTGCGCCGGAACCGGTCTCGCAGACGATCTCGTGGATCATGCAGTCTCTATTATACACCAGATTGTACAGCATGCCAACCTGCCATGCCTCTGCGGGGCCGTGGTGGTTGGGGAAGCCGTTGTACATCAGGTTGGAGTTGGTGGCACCGTCGGTGCGGTCCAGCCAGCTCTTGGGCAGGCCGAACTTTTCCATCATGGCCAGCGTACCCTTTGCGATGACGGACAGGTCGCCCTCGCCGTAAGCCATGCGGCGGATGAGCTCCACCTCCCAGCGGGGGTCACCGGCCTTTTCCCATGCCCAGGGCAGAGAGTCGTACTCGGCCTCGCTGATGTACTTGGTGGCCTCCTCACGGGGCATCCGCAGGATCCACTGCAGGTCACGGTTCAGGTTGCCGTAGTTGTCCCACAGGCCCATGTCATCGACGGCGTGAGACCATGCCAGATTGATGACCATGGTGCCGTCGCCCTCGTACTTGAAGTCGTGGACGCCGTCCGGGTAGACGCGGGTGCCGTACAGCACGGGCATACAGGTGTTGGAGTTGTGGGTGGGCAGGTCGTAATCGGCCAGCGGGTCCACATCATACTCGGTGTAGCAGCGGATGGGGCAGGAGGAGCAGCCGCCGTTCTT
>CAKTCY010000122.1 GCA_934540955.1 uncultured Faecalibacterium sp. | reverse complement strand
GAGAACGAGCTGATCTTCGGTATGCTGACCCCCGAGGTGAACAACCTCAAGCAGGTGGGCTACCATCCCAACGCCTTTATCATGGGCGACGATGTGGCCAACAGCGCCCTGAACTTCCTGGAGCGCGGCTGGAACGGCGAGAACTTCCACGAGGTCACCGAGAACCTGCGCAGCAGCGACCCGTACATGGTCATGGCCGACTTCAAGGACTACCGCCGTGCACAGGCCGACCTGCAGAAGCTGTATGCTGACCGCGAGACTTGGGCCCGCATGAGCCTGAAGAACATTGCCAACAGCGGCATCTTCAGCGCAGACCGCGCCGTGCTGGACTACGCCCGCGATATCTGGTACGCTTCCCCCGTGCCCATGGGCAAGTAATTTTCCCTTGTAAAACCGCAAAGCCCCGGTGGCATTTCGCCCGCCGGGGCTTTTTTGAGAAAGGACGATCTTTTTTGTCTTGTCTGTTCAACAGCTACGACCCCTACTTTAAGCAGCCCTTTGGTGCCGTGCGCGCCGGGCAGACTGTGCACCTGACCCTGTGCATCCCCGAGGAGCTGGGCTATGTGGACCCGCACCTTGTGCTGCAAAAGGAGGGCAAATACGATGTGCCCGTGCACTACCGCATGAAATTCGACGGCCAGACGCCCCACCAGAACCACTTTTCGGTGGACGTTGTGCTGGGCGACCCGGGCTTATACTTCTATTACTTTGACCTGTATACCGACTTCCGCCGCATCGTGCGCGGGGCAGACAACTGCGGCGTGGTCAGCTGGCAGAAGGGCGAAAGCTGGCAGATCACGGTCTACGAGCCGGATTTCCAGACGCCGGAGTGCATCAAGGGCAAGGTGTTCTACCAGATCTTCCCGGACCGGTTCTGTGAGGGCATCGAGAACAAGCCCATGCCCTTCCCGGATCGGCTGTATCAGGCCGATAAGCACGCCGAGCCCTTCTGGCAGCCCAACGAGACCGGCGGTCACCTGAACGAGGACTACTTCGGCGGCGATTTAGAGGGCATCCGCATAAAGCTGCCCTACCTGCGGGAGATGGGCGTGGATTATTTGTACCTGAACCCCATCTTCGAGGCGCACTCCAACCACCGCTACAATACCGCCGACTACCTGAACGTGGACCCGCTGCTGGGCACCAACGAGGAGTTTGAGGTGCTCTGCCGCGAAGCCGCCAAGTACGGCATTGGCATCGTGCTGGACGGCGTGTTCAGCCACACCGGCTCCGACAGCCGGTACTTCAACCGCGAGGGACGCTACGGCGAGGGCGGCGCTTACCGCGACCCCAACTCCCCCTACCGCAGCTGGTACGACTTTGACCCCAAGTACAAGGGCGGCTACCGCAGCTGGTGGGGCTTTGAGACCCTGCCGGAGGTCAACGAGGAGACCCCCTCCTTTGTGGAGTTCATCACCGGCGAGGGCGGCGTCATCGACACTTGGCTGCGCCGGGGCGCCGCCGGCTTCCGGCTGGATGTGGCCGATGAGCTGCCGGACGCGTTCATCGAGAAAATTCGCACCGCCGTCAAGCGGGTAAGCCCGGAAAAGTTTTTGCTGGGCGAGGTGTGGGAGGACGCCACCACCAAGTTCGGCTTTGACCACCGCCGCACCTACCTGCTGGGCAAGGGGCTGGACAGTGTGATGAATTATCCCTTCAAGAACTCTGTGCTGGACTTTGTCAAGGGCAAGCCCGCCCAGCAGGCCGCCAATGAGATCCTTTCCATCTGCGAGCACTACCCTGCCCCCGCCATCAACACGGCGCTGAATTTCCTGTCCACCCACGACACCGAGCGCGCTTTGACTGTGATCGCGGACGAGCCCGCCAACGGACGCGGCCGGGAGTGGCAGAGCGGCCGCAGCGTGACCGGCGAAGCCTACGAGGAAGGGATGCTGCGCCTGCGCATGGCGTATGCCATCATCTACACCCTGCCCGGCGTGCCCTGCCTTTACTACGGCGATGAGATCGGGATGCAGGGTTACCGCGACCCCTTCAACCGTGCCTTCTTCTGCTGGGACAGCCACGAGGAGCGGCTGCGCCCGGTGCTGGCACAGCTGGCGCAGCTGCGCCACAGCTGCGAAGCCTTCCGCACCGGTAAGCTGCGGGTGCTGCGGGCTGAGGACGGCATCCTGCACTATCAGCGTATCGGCCAGACCGAAACTGCGGAGATCATCGTGAACCGCTCCGAGCACATCATCGTGGAGCCGCTGGCCAGCGGCAAGCACACCGAGGTAAACCCTATGGGCTTTACCATCGTGGTGGAGGAAAACGGCCACAACCCCAACCACAGCTACTACGATATCCAGTAAACCAATTTTTCGGGACAGCGAAGCACCGTTTGGGTGTTTTGCTGTCCCATTTTCATCCTTTCTTTTCCATTTTTGTCTA
>CAKTCY010000121.1 GCA_934540955.1 uncultured Faecalibacterium sp. | reverse complement strand
CACTGCGAGAGCGTGGCTTTTCCGCTGCTGTCCAGCGGAAACTACGGCTACCCCAAGGAGCAGGCTTTCCGCATTGCGGTGGACACCATCACACAGTACGTCATGGAGCACGACCTGACCGTGTATCTGGTGCTTTACGACCGGGACTCGCTGGCCGTGAGCCGGAAGCTGTTCGCCTCGGTGGAGGAGTACATTGACGACCACTATGTAGCACAGAACGATGAAAGCTACGGATTTGGCCGTCGGCGCAGGGAATTGTCAGAGCGGCGGAGGCTTCTGGAAGAAGATGCCGCCGTGCCGATGCTAGGTGCAGTTCCGGCACCCGCCGCGGCACCCAGGACAGCCCGCAGTCTGGAAAGCCTGATGGACAACCTTGGCGAGAGCTTCACCACCCGGCTGCTGCGGCTCATTGACGAGCGGGGGCTGAAAGACTCCACCGTGTACAAGCAGTCCAACATCTCCCGGCAGCATTTCTCCAAAATTCAGTGCAATCGCGACTACAACCCCAAAAAGAAAACGGTGCTGGCCTTTGCGGTGGGGCTGCACCTGTCCGAAGATGAAACCATCGACCTGCTCAAGAGTGCGGGCTATGCCTTTTCGGATGGCTCCAAGCGGGACTGGATCGTGCGGTATTGCCTGGAACACAAAATCTATAACATCAATCAGGTCAATACGCTATTGTTTGAATACGATCAGGAACAGCTGGGTGCGTGATTTGTCGCCTGCCCGTTGACCTTTTGCCCTCCGGTTTGTGGTATCCTCTTGTCAGAAAGACGGAACACCACAAAAACGGAGGGCATTTGTTATGAAGAAGAATCTCACAGAGCTTGTTTTTATCCTTGACCGCAGCGGCTCCATGGGCGGGCTGGAACCGGACACCATCGGCGGGTTCAACGCCATGCTGACCCGGCAGAAGGAGCAGGAGGGCGAAGCCAACGTGACCACCATCCTGTTCGACCACGAGGTGCAGCTGCTGCATGACCGCTTCCCGCTGCACGCCGTTGCGCCGCTGACCGAAAAGGACTACTACGTCCGGGGCTGCACGGCGCTGCTGGATGCCATCGGTTACGGCGTGGAAAAGATGGCGAACATCCAGCGCCATCTGCCGGAGGAAGAGCGTGCCGAAAAGGTCATCTTTGTCATCACCACCGACGGACTGGAAAACGCCAGCAAGCGGTTCGGCTACGAGAAGATCCGCCGGATGATCGAGCGGGAAAAAGAACGGTACGGCTGGGAATTTCTGTTCCTTGGTGCCAACATGGACGCCGTACAGGAGGCCGCCCGCTTCGGCATCGGGGCAGACCGGGCGGTGCGGTTCGAGAACGATGCGCAAGGCGTGGCAGTCAACTACCATGTGGTCAGCGAAGCGGTCTGCCGGATGCGGCAGGCAGCCTGTCCGGCATCCATCGGCGCAGAGTGGAAAGAGGAAATCGAAGCCGACTTCCAGAAGCGGCATCAGGGGTAAAGGAGGAAATAGCGACACCCTTGCCTGCATCACCGGTGGCATTACCGAAGCCTTTTATGGGATGCCGCAGGAGTTGCAGCAAGAAACCTTGAAGCGTCTGCCGGAGGAGATGCAGGAGACGTATGAACTGTTCCGG
The DNA here is from genome assembly GCA_934540955.1 of uncultured Faecalibacterium sp. Classification (GTDB taxonomy): domain Bacteria; phylum Bacillota; class Clostridia; order Oscillospirales; family Ruminococcaceae; genus Faecalibacterium. The sequence continues at coordinate 877 of CAKTCY010000121.1, read as the reverse complement.
CAGAATCTTGAGCGTAAAATGTGAAACTGCCGGCGCATAGAATCTGACCCCGGAGAGCTGCAACAAGCCCTCCGGGGATGTTTTTGTTTTTTTGGGGGGAATCTTTTCCGCAAGGGAAAATCATGGTATACTGAACGCAACGAATCCAAAGTAATAAACCGGGAGGTACCGTTATGAAGTGGGGAATTTTAGCGACTGGCACCATTGCCAAAAAGTTTGCATCTACGGTGGAGCAGGTGGGCGCAGAGGGGGAGCAGCTTGTTGCCGTGGGCTCACGGCATCTGGAAAGCGCACAGGCCTTTGCACAGCAGTACGGCATCCCCCGCCGCTACGGCTCCTACGAAGCCCTTGCCGCAGACCCGGAGGTGGAAGCTATCTATATCGCCACCCCCAACACCCTGCATTACGAAAACTGCAAACTCTGTCTGGAGCAGGGCAAGCACGTTCTGTGCGAAAAGCCCTTTACCATCGACCCGGAACAGGCGCAGCAGCTGTACCGTCTGGCAGAGGAAAAGCACCTCTTTCTCATGGAGGCGTTCTGGATTTGGCTGCTGCCGCTGTACGACCGCCTGCGCGAGATCCTTGCGGCTGGCACCATCGGGGAGCTGAAGCAGATCACCTGTCAGTACGGCTTTGTGGCCTCCGGTGCCCGGAAGGACCGCAAGTTTGATTCCGGTCTGGGCGGCGGTGCGCTGCTGGATATCGGCATCTACAATCTGGGCTTTCTGCGCATCCTCACCGGACAGGACCCGGAGAAGGTGGAGACCAAAGAGGTGCACATCAACGAGTACGGCACCGACGATTACAGCCGCCTTGTGCTGACCTACCCCGGCGGCTGCAAGGCAGAGTCTGTCCAGACCATCGGGCAGGAGCTGGA
>CAKTCY010000120.1 GCA_934540955.1 uncultured Faecalibacterium sp. | reverse complement strand
GCTGCCAAGGGCGAGGACGAGGACTTTGGCAAGGAGAGCTACCGCCTGTCCACCCTGCAGCAGGCACCCTTCTACGGCGTGCGTCAGGCCGGCGGCTATCTGATCTGCACCATCGACGGCATCCAGATCGATGATAATATGCACGCCATCGACCACGACTTCAAGGCCATTCCCGGCCTGTACGTCATCGGCGATATGAGCGGCAACTACTTCTCCGGCAGCTATCCCAGCCTGATGGCGGGTGGCGCTGCGGGCCGCAGCGCCACCTTCGGCCGTCTTGCCGGTCAGAACGCTGCTGCAGGCATCTGATCACAGCATTCTCCCTTCTCTTCCCTTCTAATTATATCTGCACCTGAAAAGCCGCTCCGGGCAATGCTGACCGGGGCGGCTTTTCTGATGGAAGCAGAAAAGAAAACGAATTCTTGGGCACAAAAATCGTTCACTGCCCTTCCCTTCCGTTTGGATGCTCGTCCTTCTCCAGAACAAGGTCCATGAGATACTCAAAAGTGATGAGTACCCGCGCATAGAAATAGTTGGCGGTAAGGTTCCGGTCATCCAGCATCTTGTCGTCCAGCAGCACAAAGGCAGGGTCTGCACAGTGGGCGATGGGAGAATTGTCCGCACCCACAAAGGCAATGATGCTCCGGTGCTGTGCAAAGGAGTCCTGCACCGGCTTCAGGATGGTGTCAGTCTTTCCGCTTTTGCTGATGGCAATGACCAGTCCGGCGTTCAGTGCGCCGCTTTCATAGACCTCATAACTGTTGGAGCCGATGGCGCAGTAGCCCAAAACCAGCAGCTTCCGCACCATAAATTCCTGCAAAGGGGCACAGAAGCCGGTGCCTGTCACTAGAATGGGCTTTTGCCGGTTGGTATGGAGCAACTCCACAAAGCGATGTATTTTTTCTTCTGGGATATCCCCGATAAAGGCGGTGATGTCGGAGGCGTGGTTCTTGTTGTCGATCTCGTTCTGGATCAGAAAACCGATGCGGTAGATCATATCGGTGTAGCCGGTATAGCCCATCTTTTTGCTCAGCCGGATCACGGCGGCCGGGGAGGTGTAGTTCTGCGCTGCAAACTCCCGCACGCTGCACTGACCGCCGTTTTTTGCGGTTTCCAGCACCGCCTGCAAAAGCTGCTGCTCGTTGGCATTCAGATGGTACTGATCTGCCAGTTTGTAAAGGTCGTGTTTCATGTTTTGCTCCGATTTGTGAACCAAAGAATAGCTTGTTTCTATGAAGTATACGCTGAATCGTGCATTTTGTCAATGAACATTTTGATGTATCCAACATAAAAGTGAAACATGTTTCGGCTTTTGCGAACAAGTTCAAAAACAGTCCAAATCGGTAGATTTTTTTGTGCAGAGTGATATAATCAAGCCATCGAAACGGTAAGGTGCACCCCCGAAACGAAGAGAGAATTTGAAAAGAGAGATCATGGAACGTTAGGAGAACACCAATGAAACAAAAAGTTATGGATGCTATGCAGAGCTTCTCCAAAGCTCTGATGGGTCCCGTTCTGTTCCTGCCCATTGCGGGTATGCTGCAGGCGATTTCTTCGGTCATGAGCAACACGGCACTGGTGACAGAGGGCGGTGTTGTCTGGACCCTCGGCAAATTCATCAATGGCGGCGTTGGCGCAGTCATTGGCAATCTGGGAATCCTGTTCTGCGTGGGCATTGCAATGAGCCTTGCCAAAAAGCGCAAGGCAGACGCGGCATTTCTGGCACTGGTCAGCTATCTGGTCTGGCTGGCAGCTAATGCCCGCTGGCTGGATGTGGCAGGGCTGACCATTGCCGGTGATACGGCAGGTGCTTTGTACGGCACCGGTCAGACCATCTGCCTCGGCTATCACGTTACCGACATGGGCGTATTTCTGGGCATGATCCTTGGCGTGGTGGTGGCGCTGGTCCACAACCGCTTCATCGACACCGAGTTTGAAGGTGCCATGGCGATGTACGGCAACAGCAAGTTCGTCTTTGTGGTGCTGCTGCCCATCGTTCTGGTCATGGCAGTGGTTGCCAGCTACGTCTGGCCTGTGGCTGCGGCGGGCATCAACGCTCTGACCGGTGTCATGGCAAGTGCAGGCGCATTCGGCGTGTTCCTGTACGGCTTCCTGAACCGTGTGCTGATCCCCACGGGTCTGCATCATCTGGTCTGGTCTCCCTTCCTCTACTCTGCACTGGGCGACAGCATGATCATCGGCGGCGAGCAGATCGTCGGCGCAAAGCCTGTGTTCCTTGCCCTGCTCAGTGACCCCAGCGTTGCAATGATGCGGGATTCCGCACGTTTTCTGACCTACGGTCTGATGAAGACCTTTGGCGTGATCGGCGTGGCAATGGCCTTTATCTCCACCGCAAAGAAGGAGAAGAAGGCTGCCACCAAGGCACAGATCATCCCGGCAACTCTTACCGCCTGCTTGGTGGGCGTGACCGAGCCGCTGGAGTTCACCTTCCTGTTTGCAGCCCCTGCGCTGTGGCTGGTCTACTCCCTGCTGGACGGTCTGTTCCAGATGATCGTTTACCTTGTGGGCATCCGGGTCTGCGCCACCAACGGCATCATCGATTTTCT
>CAKTCY010000119.1 GCA_934540955.1 uncultured Faecalibacterium sp. | reverse complement strand
TCTTACTTCTTTGCCAGCTTCATCAGGCTGCGGTTTTCCAGCAGGATGCGCAGCAGCACAACGTTCACGGCGCTCAGGATGAGGGCGTTGGGGATGCGCACTGCCAGCGTTGCCCACGGATAGCCGTAGAACAGGCGCAGCGCCAGCGAGGTGATGACCATGGAGCCCACAAAATGCCCCAGCAGCACGCTGGCTGCCAGCCGCAGGTTGGTGGAAAGGCTGCTTAGCTTCTGCCACGCAAAGCCCGCCACCAAGCCGATGGCGCCCGCGCCCAGCGTGATAAGCGGGTTGATGGCGTATCCCGCCAGCACACCGCCGATGATATCGGCCACTGCGCCCACGGAAAAGCCCGCGCCGGGGCCGAACACCACTGCCGCCAGCAGCACCGGCAGACTGCCCAGATTGAACCGGACGAAGCCGGTGGAGATGCTCAGCACCCGGCTGAACACGATGCTCATGGCTACCAGCAAAGCCAGCATGGTCAGGGTACGCACCGAGGTTTTTTTGTCGTTCATCGTAGTTGTCCTCCTTAAAAAGGAACAGCAGGCAGGACGCAAAAACGCCCTCCCCTGTGACAGACCGCACAAAGGAGGGCGTGAATTCCAACAACCTTCACTTCCGGGCAAAAGCCGCAGACGGCTCTCGCCTGCACCCAAGTCCATGCAGCAGCGGGATGCAGACCCTGCACCGCGGTCAATACCTTCGTCCGCAGCACAACTCCCCGTTGATGCGGCACTTAACGCGCAGGGTCTTACTCTGTTGATGATGCCATTATAATCCTTTTTTTGCCGCTCTGCAAGCGCTTAAACAGACATCTTTGCCAAAGGAGCGTTTTTATTTTTGGCAGTGTTGTATAAACGTAGGACTTTTGCCCGCCTGCCTCCCTCTTTTCTTTTGGCGCAGAACGTGGTAAGATGAACACAAGATACCAAAGGGGGAACTGCCCCGGAAAGGAAATTTTCCATGAAATTCAGCGAAATGACCTATACCCGCCCGGACATCGACGCCCTGCTGGCACGGTGCAGGCAGCTGGCTGCCAAGGCCGCCGATGCGCAGGACGGCGACGCCCTCATTCAGGTGTACTACGAGCAGAGCCGCGCCTTTGCAGACTACACCACCGCCTCCCAGCTGGCCAACATCCACTACACCTGCGACACCCGCGATGCCTACTGGAAGGCCGAGCAGGACTTTTTTGATGCCAACGGCCCCGCTGTGACCAACGCCAGCGTGGAGATCAGCCGGGCGTTTCTGGCTAACCCCTATGTGGAGGCGCTCACTGAGCACTTCGGCACTACCTGTGTAGCCGGTATGAAGAACGCCGTGCTGGGCATGGACGACCGCACCGTGGAGCTGCAGCAGGAGTTCAACGCGCTGGTCAGCCAGTACCAGCAGATCTACGGCGGCGCACTGGTGGAGCTGGACGGCAAGCAGCTGACCATCCCCCAGCTGGGCCCCTACAAGGAGGATCTGGACCCCGCCGTGCGCCGCGCCGCCTACGAGGCCGAGGCCGGTTACTTTGACGCCCACCGGGACGAGCTGGACGCACTGTACACCAAGATCGTCAAGAACCTGAACCGTCAGGCTGAGGTGCTGGGCTACAAGGATTACAGCGAGCTTTCCTATGTGCGCATGAACCGCATCGGCTACGGACAGGCCGAAATTCAGGCCTTCCGGGATCAGGTGGCAAGGGACGTTGTGCCCGAGCTGCAAAAGGTGATGGCTATGCGCGCCAAGCGCACCGGCATCACCCACCCCACCTTTACCGACCTGCCCATCATCTTCAAGGACGGCAACCCCAAGCCTATCCCGGGCTATCAGGCACGCATGGATGCCGCCCGCACCATGTACCACGAGCTGAGCCCCGAGACCGCCGAGTTCATCGACTTTATGCAGGACAACGAGCTGTTCGACGTGGAAAGCCGTCCCGGCAAGATGTCCGGCGGCTACATGACCAGCCTGCCCAGCTACAAGGCACCCTTCATCTTTGCCAACTGGAACAACACTTCCGGCGATGTGGACGTACTGACCCACGAGTGCGGCCACGCCTTTGAGGGCTATGTAGCCGAGCGCGACCCCAACGTGCCCGCCGATCTGGAATGCCCCGCCATGGAAAGCGCCGAGATCCACTCCATGGCCATGGAGTTCCTCACCGCGCCGTGGCACCACCTGCTGTTCGGCAAGGATACCGAAAAGTATTCCCTGCTCCACGCCGAGGACAGCTTTGTGTTCCTTGCCTACGGCTGCGCCGTGGACGAGTTCCAGCACATCATGTACCAGAACCCGGACCTGACCCCCGACCAGCGCAACGCCGAGTGGCTCAAGCTGGAAAAGAAGTACCGTCCGTGGATCGATTTTGACAACCTGCCCTTCTACGGCCGCGGCGCCGGGTGGCAGCGCCAGCTGCACATCTACGAGTGCCCCTTCTACTATATCGACTACTGCCTGTCCACCATGGCAGCGCTGCAGTTCTTCCTGCTGAGCCTTGACGACCACAAGGACGCATGGCAGCGCTACCTCAAGCTGGTGCGCCGCGCCGGTCTTGCCAGCTACACCGAGCTGATGCAGACCGCCGGGCTGAAGGTGCC
>CAKTCY010000118.1 GCA_934540955.1 uncultured Faecalibacterium sp. | reverse complement strand
GGAAGCTTGCCGGAGGAAGCTAGACCACCTTTTGTGCAGACAGCACCTGCCGCTTTTAGTGCGGCAGACTAAGTATAGCATGATTCAGAGTGCTTTGCAATGAAAAACGACCTGCTGCACAGTGCTTGTAAGGATGATAGCACAATATGTAGCTTTCCTTTACGACCCCAACCGTGAAAATGTAGTGCCGGAGCGTCCGCAGACGCTCCGGCACTACGAAATTATAAATAGCGTTTCCGCTGATCATGCGCAGAGCAACGCGGAGCGCATTCTAAATCGTTCAGCATGGAGGAACAGAAAAAAACTGCCGCACAATTGTGCGGCAGTTTTTTGTGTTTGTGGCTTACAGCATCACTGCGCCTGTGCAAGGCAGGCGTCCATGGCGGTAAAGATGGCCTCGCTGGTCAGAGTAGCGCCGGTGATAGCGTCCACACCGGCGGTGGAGCCGGTCTGTGTCAGCTGTGCTGCCAGTGTCTCAGCGGCTTCGCCGCCCAAGTTCGGGGTCTCGGCAGAGGCATCCACCTGTACGGCGGTCACCTTGCCGCCGGTCACGGTGACTGTAACGGTCACCTCGCCCATGCAGCCCTGCGCAGAGGAGGTGTAGCTGCCATCGGTCAGGGGAGCGGCGTTGTCGGCGGCGGGTACGGTGCCGGTGTTGTGGATATACAGGTTCAGCACAATGCCCATCAGTACGGTGGCCACCAGCATGAGCAGGATATTACGGGTCATTTTTGCGGTCATGGTATGGTATCTTCTCCTTGGGGGTGATTATTTTGCGGGCTTGAAGCTGTCACGCAGGGTGACCACCCGGTTGTACACGCCGGGGTTCTTGCTGTCCGGGGTAAAGAAGCCGGTGCGCACGAACTGGAACTTTTCGCCGGGCTTTGCGTCCTTCAGGCTCTCCTCCAGCTTGCAGCCGGTGCGCACGGTGACGCTTTCCGGGTTCAGGTAGTCCTTGTAGTCGCTGCCCTCGGGGATGCCGTTCATGTTGGCTTCGGTGAACAGCTTGTCGTACAGGCGCACCTCGGCGTCCACGCAGTGTGCGGCGCTTACCCAGTGGATGGTGCCCTTGACCTTGCGGCCATCGGCGGGGTTGCCGTTGCCGGTCTCGAGGTCGGCAGTGCAGTGGATGGCGGCAATGCTGCCGTCGGCGTTCTTGTCCACGCCGGTGCACTTGACGATATAGGCACCCATCAAGCGCACCTCGCCGTCCACGGTCAGGCGCTTGAACTTGGGAGGCGGCACCTCGGCAAAGTCCTCGGCATCGATCCACAGCTCGCGGGTAAAGGCTACCTTGCGGGTGGTGGTATCGTTGGCCTCGCGGTTGGGGTTGTTGGCCACGTCAAAGTACTCGGTCTTGTCGGCGGGGTAGTTGTCCACCACCAGCTTGACCGGCTCCAGCACGGCAATGCGGCGCTGTGCAGTCAGGTCCAGCTCGCTGCGGATGCAGGCCTCCAGCTGACGCATATCGATCAGGTTGTCAGACTTGGAGATGCCGGCCTCCCGCACAAAGGTGAAGATGGAGGTGGGGGTGTAGCCGCGGCGGCGCAGACCGCACAGGGTAGGCATACGGGGATCGTCCCAGCCGTCCACGATGCCCATCTCCACCAGCTCGCGCAGGTAGCGCTTGCTCATGACCGTGTTGGTCATGTTCAGGCGGGCGAACTCGCGCTGCTTGGGGAACTCGGCACCAAAAATATTCTCGATGACCCAGTTGTACAGCGGGCGATGGTTCTCGAACTCCAGACTGCACATACTGTGGGTGATGCCCTCGATGGCGTCCTGAATGGGGTGGGCGAAGTCGTACATGGGGTAGATGCACCACTTGTTGCCCTGACGGTGATGCTCGGCGTACTTGATGCGGTAGATGGCCGGGTCACGCATATTCATGTTGGGGCTTGCCAGATCGATCTTGGCGCGCAGGGTCTTTTCGCCCTCCTTGAACTCACCGGCACGCATCCGGCGGAACAGGTCGAGGTTCTCCTCCGGGCTGCGGTCGCGCCACGGAGAGGGGCGGGAGGGCTTACCAGCATCGGAGCCGCGGTACTCGCGCATCTCCTCGCGGGTCAGATCGTCCACATAAGCCTTGCCCTCGGTGATCAGCTTCTCGGCGTACTCGTAGCACTTATCAAAGTAATCGCTGCCGTAGAAGATGCCGCCGTTGGGGTCGGCACCCAGCCAGTGCAGGTCCTCGATGATGCTGTTGACATACTCCTCGCCTTCGCGGGCGGGGTTGGTGTCGTCCAGACGCAGGTTGAATTTGCCGCCGTACTGGTTGGCAATGGACCAGTTGATATAAATGGCCTTGGCGCTGCCGATGTGCAGATAGCCGTTGGGCTCCGGCGGGAAACGGGTGTGGATCTGCTGCACCTTGCCCTCGGCAAGGTCGGCATCGATGATATCCGTCAGAAAGTTTTTATCAGCCATATAGGTTCCCCCTGTCAGGGCACAGCGTGCCCTCTTATACTCATAATACTATATAATACACTATTTTGCGTTTTTCTTCAAGTACGGACTTGCGCGGCAGATGGGGGATGATCCTCTGAATAAAGGCTTCCCCCGACCGGGGGAAGCCTTTAGCGGAAAATGGATTAAAAAAGATACGAAGCAGTCTTAGTTGAAGGAGCGGAAGCCCTTGCCGATGATCTCGCTGGAGTTGACGATGGTGATAAAGCTGTGGGGGTCGTTCTCC
>CAKTCY010000117.1 GCA_934540955.1 uncultured Faecalibacterium sp. | reverse complement strand
TTGCATCCGAACCGGGTGCGCTGCTCTCTTTCAGCGCCTGCACCGGTACTACCACGCATGGTTTTATTATAGAGAAATCGGACGAATTTTGCAAGTCATTTCCTGTAAAAAGTACAGCCGGGTTTTACGGTCATCCGGCGCTAACTGTCATTTCCACCGCTTTATACAAATCAGTCGTCAAGTTTTTGTCAATTCTGCCGTAAGCACCGGCAAACTTTTTGCAACCTTTTCTTTTTGCGCGTTTCAGCGCGGGTCTTTCTGCACCGGATGCAGCGCCCAGATGGCCGCAAAACCCGCCGCCGCACCGGCCATGGCAAGCAGGTGCCGCCCGTTCTCCAGTGCCAGCAGATTGGCTGCAAAGGGGAACGCAAGGCTGCCCACGCTCTGCCCCAAGGCCAGAAAGCCGTAGTTCACCCCCGCATGGGGCAGACCGAACAGGTCGGTGGAAAGGGCGGGCAGCACCGCCGCCAGCGCCGAGTAGCAGAAGGTGAGCCCGGCGTAGCATACCACCACCCACCAGCCCCGCGCCGCCCAGAACGCCGCCGACAGCCCAAGCGAGGCCGCAAACAGTCCAAGGTCGGTAGCGCGGCGGCCAATATGGTCGCTGAGCATGGGCATCAGCATCCGCCCTGCGGCGCTGCCCACGCTGCCCAGCACGATGCTCCACAGCGCGGCAGTCTCGTCCAGCCCGCGCTCCATGCCCAGCTTTAGGATGATGGGGCTGAACAGCAGCACCGCCGGAGTGGAAAAGCACACCGCGCCCGCGCACAGCCAGTACTGCCTTGTGCGCAGCATCTGCCCCGGGGAGAGGTCGACGCCGTTTTTGCCGCTTGGCTGCTGCTTTTTCTGCGGCGGGTCGCTGAGCACCGCGCTGCCCGCAAGGCACACCGGCAGGGTGAGTGCCCCCAGCGCCCAGAACGCACCCCGGATGCCCTGCACCGGGCCAAAGCCCCGCAGCGCCGCCCGGACGAACAGGGTAAGGAACGCGCCGGAAAGCCCCACCGCCCCGCCAATGACCCCGGTCGCCAGTCCCTTGCGGCCTGCGTACCACTTTTGGGCGCAGGACTGGATAGAGGGGTACAAAAAGGCCGTGCCCAGCCCCGCCGGGATACTGAATACCAGAAAGAACCCCCACCCTGCCCGACCCGGCAGAAAGGCCGCCGCAAAAAAGCCGCCGCAGAGCAGGGCGGTGCCCCACAGCGCCGCGCAGCGCGGCCCCTTTTTGTCCTGTAAAAAGCCGCCCAGCACACACCCCACCCCAAAGGCGGCAATGAGCAGCGCAAAGGCGTAGCCCGCCCCCTGCTCCGAAAGGCCGTATTCCTCCATGACCGGCTGCTGAAAAACGCCCCAAGCCGCCGGTAAGCCGGTAAGCACCTGAATGGCTGCCCCCGCAGCCAGAATCGTCCACGGGTGTTTTGCTGCAAACTGCTGTTTCATACCTTCACCTCAAAGATTTGTGCAATTTGCGATAGTGTGCCCATTTGGATTGACAATCCGGCATTATCCTTTATAATGGTAAAGTACTGAGTTGAAAAACGCTCCCGCCCCTTTTCAAGCATCGAAGGCGGGTACAATTTACAGATAGCGAGGAATTACTGTTATGAAAACACAGGCTTTGAAGGGTATGCGGGATCTGCTGCCCGCTGAGCAGACCCTGCGCGATTACATTCAGGGCAAGATCCTGGAGACCTACCGCTCCGCCGGCTTCGAGCGCATCTCTACCCCCATGCTGGAGGATATGGAAAATCTGGACAAGTCCGACGGCGGCGACAACCTGAACCTGATCTTTAAGGTGCTCAAGCGCGGCGACAAGCTGACCGCCGCCCTGAACACCGGCGACCCCAAGCAGCTGTCCGACATGGGTCTGCGCTACGACCTCACCCTGCCGCTGAGCCGCTACTACGCCGCCAACAAGGATAAGCTGCCCAGCCCCTTCAAGGTCATCCAGACCGACCGGGTGTTCCGCGCCGAGCGCCCCCAGAAGGGCCGTCTGCGGGAGTTTGTGCAGTGCGACATCGACATTCTGGGCGATGCCTCCCCCAACGCCGAGGTGGAGCTGATCGACGTGACCACCCGCGCGCTGCTGAACATCGGTTTTACCGGCTTTACCGTCAACATCAACGACCGCCGCATCCTGCGCGGGATGCTGGAGAGCATGGGCTTTGCCGCCGACACGCTGGATTCCGTCTGCATCACCTTTGACAAGATGGACAAGATCGGTGCCGAGGGCGTGAAGGCTGAGCTGACCGAGAAGCAGCTGCCGGAGAGCGCCATCAGTGCACTGGCCGGCTTCATTGCCGCCGGGGACGTGACGCTGGACGCCGTGGCTGCCCGCTGCGCCGACCCCGCTATTGCCGATGACCTGAAGTATGTGCTGGCCACTGCCAACACGCTGGCTGCCGGCCGCTATCAGGTGGCCTACTGCCCCAGTCTGGTACGCGGTCAGGGCTACTACACCGGCATGGTGTTTGAGGTGACCTGCCCGCAGTTCAGCGGTGCCGTGGCCGGCGGCGGCCGCTACGACAACATGGTGGGCAAGTTCCTTGGCGTGCAGGTGCCCGCCGTGGGCTTCTCCATCGGCTTTGAGCGGGTGTGCGGCATTCTGCTGGAGCAGGGCTACCAGATCCCCGGCGCAAAGCAGAAGCTCGCCCTGCTGTACAGCAAGGACGTTGACTTCCCTGCCGTGCTGAGCAAGGCCGCCGCGCTGCGCGAGCAGTACAACGTCACCGTGCTGCCG
>CAKTCY010000116.1 GCA_934540955.1 uncultured Faecalibacterium sp. | reverse complement strand
TTTCTGTTCTGCACGGTGGAGGGCTTTGCCCACACCCATGACCGCAAGCGGTATTTTATCCGCATCTGGGCTATCGGTACAGCCATGGCGGCGCTGGAATTCTTTATGATCTACGCCAAGGCCTTCCGGCGCGGGGACGGCTTCTACCCGCTGAATGCTATTTTTCAGGATCTTGCGCTGCTGTGCATCGTGTGGCAGGGCATCGACTGGCTGCGGGAGAAAAAATACGCAAAGGGCATTGGCGCCATTGCCGCCGTTTTGTGCTGGCCGTATGTGGTGGTAGTATTTCTGCTGCTCTTTCCGCAGGTGCAGGAGATGCCCATCCCTTCGACGGTGGTGGCCTTTGTCATCACGAGTCCGCTGCCTATGTGGACGTCCATCACGGACGGTAGCTGGAGCTTTTTGCTGGGCGGCGTGCTGCTGTACGCCCTGCGGGGGCATCGCCGCGTGCAGCTGACGGCATGGGCACTGGTGATTTTCCTGTGCGACTTTGCCCTGCCCTTTGGGATGGCTTGCCGACAGGAGGGTTTTGTCTGGACGCAGATGTTCACCGACTACTACGAGTGGTTCGGCGTGGCGGCAGTGCTGCTGATGCTGCTGTACAACGGGCAGCGCGGCAGCGGGCACAAGCGGCTGTTCTACTGGTTCTATCCCGCCCATGTGTATCTGCTGTATGGGGCTTCCTGCCTTGTTTATAACGTGTTGAGGTGATTTTGTGGCAAACATTCTGGCAGTGGATGACAATCTGGAGCTCTGCAAGCTGATCCGCACTACCTTGGAGCGGGACGGCCACCGGGTAGAAACGCGGCAGGCAGGCGGGGCGCTGACCGAGGCGCTCTGCCGCTGGGCAGACTGCATCCTGCTGGACGTAATGATGCCCGGGGAGGACGGTTTTGCAGTCTGTCGGCGCATCCGCAGCCTGACCGAAGCACCCATCCTCTTTCTGAGTGCCCGCACCGATGAGGCGGCTGTGCTGGAGGGGCTGGGCATCGGGGCAGACGACTTTTTGTCCAAGCCCTTCCGGGTGGCAGAGCTGCGGGCGCGGGTGGCAGCACATCTGCGGCGGCAGAGCCGCACCCCGGCGCATCGGATGGTGCGCAGCGGTGTAGCCTTTGACCTGACCGCCCGGAGCGCGGCGGTGGAAGGGAAGGCGCTGCCCCTGACCCGTTCGGAGTATGCCATCTGCGAGTATCTGGCGCTGCACGCAGGGCAAACCTTTACCAAGGAGCAAATTTACGAAGCGGTTTTTGGTATTGACGGCACTGCGGACGACACCGCCGTGACACAGCACATCAAAAATATCCGGGCAAAGCTGCGGGCGGCGGGCGTGCCGGAGCCGGAAAAGCTGCTCAATACCGTATGGGGCGTGGGATACCGATGGAAAAGCGAAGACTGACCTCTCTGCGCAGCGTGCTGCTGCAATATCTGGTGCGCACGGCGCTGGCCTGCCTGCTGGTCGCGGTGGGGTGGCTGCTGGGGCTGCTGCTGTGGATCCAGAACAGCAGGCTGTTCCTGCCCGCCAATCAGGCTGCACAGGCTTGTCAGAAAGCCGCACAGGACGTTTTGCCGGGCATGACGGCTGCCACCTTTGACGAGACACAACTGGATTCTTTGTGCCGTTACGCCCTGTTTGCCGCGCCGGACAGCAGCGAGGTGCTGGCCACCAACATGGATGCCGGGCACCTGCAGCGGGCAATGGAGAACCGGCAGGGGAAAAACCATTGGCATTTTGGCTACACACAGTATTATATGACGTCGAAATTGCAGGACGGAACAGTTTGCCTGCTGCAATTTGACTATGCCGTGCCCTACGCCGACCCTGCGCTGCGGGGCGTTCTGCCGGATATGCAGACTGTGCACTGCATTCTAGGCATTCTGCTGCTGGTGGGGGCGGTGGTGTGGAGCACCCACAGGACCGGGCGCTTTCTGACCCGGGAGACCGAAAAGCTGACCGCGGCGGCGCAGGCGGTGGCACGGAAAGATCTGGACAGCGCGGTGTTTTCCGGCGCGAAGGTGCGGGAATACGAGAGCACTTTGCAGGCATTGCAGACCATGGGCGACGCGCTGACCGGCAGCTTACAGAAGCAGTGGGCCATGGAGCAGCGGCAGCGGGAGCAGATCATTCAGCTGTCCCACAAACTGAAAACGCCGCTGACCATCATCGAGGGCAACGCGGAGCTGCTGGCAGAGGACAACGGCTTGACCGCAGAGCAGAAAGCGCAGGTGGAGTCCATTTTGCAGGGCGCAGAGCAGACCCGCACCTATCTTGGCAAGATCCGCGCCGAGGTGCAGACCCCGCTGCGGTATAAACGAAATGTGGAATGATGATAAAAAGACGAATTAAAGCGAATTTTATTGGGTTTTATTTCTCCTGACCGTGAAAAAGGCTTCCAAAACGCCCGCAGGCGTTTTGGAAGCCAAATAAAAAAATCTTTATTCCGCTGAGAATATCCAGAGCGAAGCGGAGGATATTTCTAATCGTCCAACGCGAAAGGGCTGATGCACGTTTTGTGCAGCAGCCCTTTTGTCGTTTTACTGTCTTGTCAGCTGCTTATCCAGCCATGCGGCGATGTCCGCAAAAACCTCCAGCTTGTTGGTCTCCAGCAGCAGCTCATGGCGGGCACCGGGGTAGAAGATGCTTTCAATGTTCTGCACACCGGCGTCCTTCAGGCTCTGGATGGCGCGGCGCACGCCCTTGCCCTGTTCGCCCACCGGGTCGGCATCGCCGGAGAGGAAGAGCAGCGGCAGGTCTTTGGGCATCCGTGCCAGAAAAGCCGGGTCGTGCAGGCGCAGGATGCCGCTGAACATACTGTAATAGGCGTTCAGCGTAAAGGT
>CAKTCY010000115.1 GCA_934540955.1 uncultured Faecalibacterium sp. | reverse complement strand
GCGGAAAGGCTGAGGTGATGTAAGGTGTTCCAGACATTCCGTAACGCATGGAAGATCCCCGAGCTTAAAAATCGTCTTCTGTTCACGCTGGCGATCCTCGTGGTTTACCGTCTTGGCTGTGCCATCCCCGTGCCGTTCGTTTCCGGCTCTGCACTGACGCAGATGTTTGCAAACGGCGATATGCTCTCGTACCTCAATATGATGAGCGGCGGCGCACTGGCAAGATGCACGCTCTTCGCGTTAGGTGTGACACCCTATATCAATGCCTCTATTATTGTGCAGCTGCTGACTGTAGCCATTCCCGCGCTGGAAAATCTGGCAAAGGAAGCGGACGGCCAGCAGAAGCTGCAGCAGATCAACCGGTACGCCGGTGCCGTGGTCGCACTGATCATGAGCATTGGCTACTACTTCGTGATCCGCAATATGGGCGCACTGAAGTATGTTTCCGGCGCAGCCGGCGTGTTCGCCGCTGTGGTCATCATCGCCACCTTCGTTGCAGGTGCTCAGCTGATCACCTGGGCGGGCGAGCAGATCGATGACAAGGGTATCGGCAACGGTATCTCCCTTCTGATCTTTGCCTCCATCGTTTCCAACTGGTCCTCGCTGTACACCTCTGTGACGGGTCTGCTGACCCGCGCAGCGGCTGGCGAGCCTCAGTTCTACATCCTGCTGCCCGTTCTGGTAGTTCTGGCACTGGTCGCTGTGGTCTTTGTGGTGGTCATGACCAACGCAGAGCGCCGCATCACCATCCAGTACGCCAAGCGTGTGGTGGGCCGGAAGCAGATGGGCGGCCAGAACAGCTATCTGCCCCTGAAGCTGAACATGAGCGGCGTCATGCCCATCATCTTCGCTTCGGCTCTGGTGTCCATCCCGGGCACCATCGGCAGCTTCCTGCAGATCGACCAGCAGGCACACCCGGTGTGGTATGCATTCTTCCACACCTTCAACTACACCTCCTGGCTGTACGTTGTGATCTACCTGCTGCTGATCCTGGCATTCAACTACTTCTATGTGGCCATCCAGTACAACCCCGTTGAGATCGCCAACAATCTGCGCCGCAACAACGGCTCGATCCCCGGCTTCCGTCCCGGCAAGCCGACCAGCGATTTCATCACCCGCACCCTGAACAAGATCACCCTCATCGGTGCCATCTTCCTGGCTGCGGTGGCTGTACTGCCGATCATTCTGGGCAACCTGACCGGTATGAGCATTCAGCTGGGCGGTACCAGCCTGCTGATCGTGGTTGGTGTGGCACTGGATACCACCCGCAGCCTCGATAGCTTTATGACCATGCGCAACCACAAGGGTTTCCTTGGCTGATCTGAAGCAATAAAGATGTAAGAAAGCACTGGAAAGGAGAGTACGCTCATACTTTTCAGTGCTTTTTTGCTTTTGTACGGTATGTTTCTATAACGCAACATATAAGAAAGGAAGCGATCCTATGAATCTGATCCTGTTGGGCGCACCCGGCGCAGGCAAAGGCACGCAGGCCGAGATCATCTGCGCAAAGCTGAACATCCCTTCCATCAGCACCGGCAACATCCTGCGTGCTGCTGTCAAGGAGGGCACCGAGATGGGCCTGAAGGCCAAGAGCTTTATGGACGCCGGCGCACTGGTGCCCGATGAAGTCATCATCGGCATCCTGAAGGAGCGTCTGGCACAGGCTGACTGCGCCAACGGCTTCATTCTGGACGGCGTGCCCCGCACCATTGCGCAGGCAGAGGCCATCGAGACCATGGGCATCCGCATCGACAAGGTGCTGGAGCTGCAGGTGGAGGACAGCGTGATCGTTGAGCGCATGAGCGGCCGCCGCGTCTGCGAGAAGTGCGGCGCAAGCTACCACATCCTGAACAAGAAGAGCAAGGTGGAGGGCGTCTGCGACCTGTGCGGCGGCAAGACCGTCATCCGCAAGGACGACCAGCCCGCAACCGTGCTGGATCGTCTGAAAGCCTACCATGAGCAGACCGAGCCGCTGGTGGAGTTCTACCGCACCCGCGGCAAGCTGGCAGAGATCAAGTTCTGCCCCTCCATCGAGGAGACTACGGCTGAAGTCATGAAGGCTTTGGAGGCATAAGCGTGATCCAGATCAAAAATGCAAAAGAGCTGGACGGTATGCGCCGGGCAAACGCCCTGAGCGCAGCTGCCCTGAAGTACGGCGGAGAGCACATCGAAGCAGGCATGACCACTTGGGAGCTGGACAAGCTGATCTACGACTTCATCGTGAAGCACGGCGGCATCCCCAACTTCAAGGGTCTGTACGGTTTTCCCGGCACAGCCTGCATCAGCCTGAACGATACCGTCATCCACGGCATCCCCTCTCACGATATCGTCATCCGCCCGGGTGACATCGTGAGCATCGACACCGGTGCCAAGGTGGACGGCTTCAACGGCGACAACGCCTGCACCTACGCGGTGGGCAAGGTGGACTTGGAAGCCCAGCGCCTGCTGGAGGTGACCAAGGCTTCTCTGTACAAGGGCATCGGGCAGGCCGTGGCGGGCAACCGCATCGGCGATATCGGCTACGCCGTACAGAGTTACTGCGAGGACGCGGGCTTCTCTGTGGTGCGTGACTTTGTGGGGCACGGCACCGGCAAGGAGCTGCACGAGGACCCCGAGGTGCCCAACTATGGCCATCAGGGCCGCGGGCCCCGGCTTGTGCCCGGCATGACCATCGCCATCGAGCCGATGATCTGTCAGGGGGACTACAAGATCAAGCAGCTCAGCGACGGCTGGACTGTCAAGACCAAGGACGGCGGGCTGGCTGCTCACTTTGAGCACTCCATTGCCATCCTGAAGGACCGCACCGAGATCATGACCCGCAGCTGGGATGACCCGGATTTTGACCCGGC
>CAKTCY010000114.1 GCA_934540955.1 uncultured Faecalibacterium sp. | reverse complement strand
TCCGGGCTGAGGATGCGGCTGGTGGAGTCCAGCGGGTCCACAGCGGGGTAGATGCCCTGCGATGCAATATCACGGCTCAGGACCGTGGTGGCATCCAGATGGGTAAAGGTGGTGGCAGGGGCGGGGTCGGTCAGGTCGTCGGCGGGAACGTAGACGGCCTGCACCGAGGTGATAGAGCCCTTGCGGGTGGAGGTGATGCGCTCCTGCAGGGCGCCCATCTCGGTGGCCAGCGTGGGCTGGTAGCCAACGGCAGAGGGCATACGGCCCAGCAGTGCGGACACCTCGGAACCGGCCTGCGTGAAGCGGAAGATGTTATCAATGAACAGCAGCACGTCCTGATTCTTCACATCGCGGAAGTACTCCGCCATGGTCAGGCCGGACAGTGCCACGCGCATACGGGCTCCCGGGGGCTCGTTCATCTGGCCGTAGACCAGCGCGGTCTTGTTGATAACGCCGCTCTCGGTCATTTCGCCGTACAGGTCGTTGCCCTCACGGGTGCGCTCGCCGACGCCGGTAAACACCGAGTAACCGTTGTGCTCGGTGGCGATGTTATAGATCAGCTCCTGGATCAGGACGGTCTTGCCGACACCGGCGCCGCCGAACAGGCCGATCTTGCCGCCCTTGGCGTAGGGGCAGATCAGGTCAACGACCTTGATACCGGTCTCAAGGATCTCGGTGGTGGACTGCTGCTCCTCGTAGCTGGGAGCGGGACGGTGGATGGGCCAGTAGGCATCCGGGGTGGGGGCGGGCTTGTTATCCACCGGCTCGCCCAGCAGGTTGAACACGCGCCCCAGACACTGGTCGCCTACGGGCACCTTGATGGACTCGCCGGTGTCCACGGCATCTGTGCCGCGCACCAGACCATCGGTGCTGCTCATGGCAATGCAGCGTGCCACATTGTCGCCGGTCAGCTGAGCGACCTCCACCACCAGCTTCTGGCCGTGGTTGTCGATCTCAATGGCGTTGAGCAGCTCCGGCAGCTCGCCATCCTTGAACTGGATGTCCAGCACCGGGCCAATGACCTGGATCACCTTGCCGATATGTTTTTCGGACATAGGCTACAACTCCTTCTTGATAGTCTTAGTTCTCCGCGCCGGCCACGATCTCGGTGATCTCCTGCGTGATGGCAGCCTGACGGGCACGGTTATAATACAGGTTGAGATGGTCGATCATCTCACCGGCGTTCTTGGTGGCAGCGTCCATGGCGGTGCGGCGGGCAGCCAGCTCACTGGCTACGCTCTCGCACACGGCACCGTAGACGACACCCGCCACATACTCCGGGATGATCGCGCTGAATACTTCCTCGCTGCTGGGCTTGTACAAAATCTGACTGCGGCGCGCCTCGGCCTTCTGCTGCTCGGTGGGCTCCATGGCCAGCGGCAGCACCTCGATGGAGACAGCCGTCTGGGTCATCATGGAATCGAACCGGGTGTAGCAAAGCTTTACGGCGTCAAACTCGCCCTTGCGGTAGCCTTCGGTGATCTGGCGCGCCAGCTGGAAGCACTGCCCCACCGAAATATCGGCGGCCAGCAGCACCTCCTGCGTGAACAGCTCGGCCTCGTGGTGGGCAAAATATTCTGCCGAGCGCTTGCCGATGGGCAGCACCTCCACGTTGCCGCTTTCCTGTGCAGCCAGCTTGAGCACGTTGGCGTTGTAACCGCCGGCAAGGCCGCGGTCACCGGCAATGACCACCAGCAGCGTGCGCTTGATCTCGCTGCGGCGCAGGTAGGGGTTGCGGGCCCGGGGGTCCGCTGCCGCGATCTCGGTCAGGGTCTTGTACAGCGTTTCAAAATAGGGTCGGCTGTGCTCGACCCGCTCCTTGGCACGGCGCATTTTGGAGGAAGCCACCAGCTCCATGGCCTTGGTGATCTGCATGGTGCTCTCTACGCTTTTGATGCGCAGCTTGATGTCCTTCATGGAACCAGCCATGCGTTACGCCTCCTTCCCTTTAATGCGCCTTGACAAAGCTTTCGGTATACCGGGTCAGCACGGTCTTAAGCTGCTCCTCGGTGTCCTTATCCAGATTACCGGTGGTGCGGATGGTGTCCATCACGGCAGCCCCGGCGGCATCGTTGTCCAGATACTCGTACAGGCTCTTCTCGTACTCTGCCACATCCGGCACCTTGACGTTGACAAGGTAATCGTGGATGGTGGCGTACAGGATGGCGACCTGCTTTTCCACAGGCACGGGCGCGGAGCGGTTCTGCTTGAGCACCTCCACGATGCGCTCGCCCTGTGCCAGACGTGCCTTGGTGTCGGCGTCCAGATCAGAGCCGAACTGTGCAAAGGACTGCAGCTCGCGGTACTGGGAGTAGATCAGCTTCAGGGTGCCGGCCACCTTCTTCATGGCCTTGATCTGGGCGTTGCCGCCCACGCGGGACACCGAGATGCCGGGGTTGACTGCCGGCATGACGCCGGAGTGGAACAGCTCCGTCTCCAGGAAGATCTGACCATCGGTGATGGAAATGACATTCGTGGGGATGTAGGCGGAAACGTCGCCCGCCTGCGTCTCGATGATGGGCAGAGCCGTCAGGCTGCCGCCGCCCAGCTCGTTGGAAAGCTTGGCAGCGCGCTCCAGCAGACGGGAGTGCAGATAGAAAACATCGCCGGGGTAAGCCTCGCGTCCCGGGGGACGGCGGATCAGCAGCGACAGGGCACGGTAGGCCACAGCGTGCTTGGAAAGGTCATCGTAGATGATGAGGACGTGCTTGCCCTGCTGCATGAAGTATTCGCCCATGGCGCAGCCGGAGTAGGGGGCGATATACTGCAGGGGGGACAGCTCCGAGGCGGTAGCGGACACCACGATGGTGTAGCCCATGGCACCGGCCTCGGTCAGGCTCTGCACAAGGTTTGCCACGGTAGAGCGCTT
>CAKTCY010000113.1 GCA_934540955.1 uncultured Faecalibacterium sp. | reverse complement strand
GTATCTTCTACAAAGTCATAGGCACGCCATGCGCCGCCGTCTGCATCCAGATAGCAAGTCGATCCCGACAAAGTTGGGATGACATTCAGCGTTTCCCGTGCTGGGTCGCCGCCCTCGGCAAGAATTTTTGCCCGCAGATGCCGGGTCACGCCGCAGACATTCTCCATCAGGCCCACCGGGTCAGTAAAGGTATCTGTGTTGATGCGCTGCAAAATAAAGCGTTTGGAATGATCTTCCCGCCAGACCACAAAGGTGTCGTTGATATGCCCCTCACCATAGTGGTGGGCATCGCAGAGCACGGGTCCACCAAAATCAAAGGCATTTGCAGCAGACTGGAGCAGAGAAAGGGTAACGGATTTCATCATAAATTCCTCGTTTTCATTATACTTCATGCCGTTTTGACGGGGCAGGACGTTGTCCCTGCCGCACCTGACGGCGGTATTCATTGGGGGTCAAGCCTTCCGCCTTGCGGAAGCATTGGGAAAAATAGCTGGGAGAGGAAAAGCCCATCAACTCGCTGATCTGCGCCAGACTGTAACCGGTATTGCCCAGCATATATTTGCTTTCCTCAATGCGGCGGCGGTTCAGATAGGTGATCGGAGAGATGCCATACTCTTTTTGGAAGGTATGGGCCAGATAGTATTTGTTGATGTGGGCGATCTCGGCAAGGGTATCCAGCGAGATATCTTCCCGGTAGTTGCTGTCCAGATACCGCTTGATCTCCACACACTCCCGGCTGTCGGAGCGGGGCGTTTCTTCCACCTGCAAGGAGAGCGTGGTACACCGCACCAGCCAGATGAGCAGCACTTCCAGCAGATCCTGACAGACCGTTTCGCAGCCGTCCAGACTGCGGTCTGCTTCGGCCAGCAGCATATGGAGCAGCGTCACCATCCGCTCCCGATTTTCCCGGCAGTTGAAGATGGCGTAGGAAGAATCTGATTTTCCAAATAAGATCTCGATGCCAGCAACGCCCAACACAATGTATTCCAGCGGTGAAGCATTCAGGCTCAGCTCGGTATGCTCTACCTGCGGATTGACGATGATCATATCATCCGGCTTGACCGGATAAAGCTGACCGCTCAAATAAAACTGACCTTCTCCGCTCAGGCAGTAGAACAGCTCGGTGCAGGAATGGGTGTGGGCAGTGCTGTTCCAATCGCCGCCAAATTTGCTCTTGCTGATGTACAGCAGCCGGAAGGATTCCCGTGGAGCGGGAGCATGGCGGATATCAAATCGCTCGGTACTCATAAATGGCTCCTTTTGAAGTAAAGCGCAAAAAACATAAAAATAAAAGCAAGATACTAAAAATAACAATCTAAAAAACGATGCGCTGTTTCGTGTGTTTTTTCTTATTATAGAGGCAATGAAGAAAAAATGCAAGCCCTGATTTTTGGACAGGATAAATATTTTTGCCGTGAAAAGAGCGTGAAAATATGTCAAACTGGTTACAAGCAGGGAGAATGTACCAAAACCACAATGCGAATTTTAGCACTTTTGCTGAAAGAAATTTCCAAAAAGCAATATTTCTAAAAAACGAAACAACAAAGACCTTGTTGCAAACCGTAAAAACCTCTATATTGGAACCAGAAAAAATCACAGCCCTCTCGGACGAAGCCTGTTTGCCCCGGCTGTGTTTTGAACGGAACTTTATGATGGAGGATACACTATGAAACGCATTTCTCGTCGCAATTTTCTGAAAGCGGCTGGCGTGGGTGCCGCTGCACTGGGTCTGGCCGCCTGCGGCGGTTCTTCCAGCACCGCTTCCAGCACGGCTTCTTCCGCCGCTGCATCTGCCGCTCCCGCTGAGGACGTGACCATCAAGGTCGCCGCCATTGAGACCGCTTACGGTTCCGAGATGTGGAAGAAGGTCACCGATGCCTTTACCGCCCAGACCGGCATCAAGGTGGAGCTGACCACCGACAAGAATCTGGAAGATGTCATCGGCCCCTCCATGCAGGGCGGTGATTATCCTGACGTCATCCATCTGGCCACCGGCCGTGAAGCTGCTCTGACCGAGCAGTTCATCAAGGGCAACCTGATCGCGGACATCACCGATGTGCTGAGCATGACCGTGCCCGGCGAGAGCAAGAAGGTCAGCGAGAAGATCGCAGGCGGCTTCACCGACACCTCTCTGACCAATCCCTACGGCGACGGCAAGACCTATCTGGCTCCCATGTTCTACAGCCCCTGTGGTCTGTTCTACAACGCCGGTTTCCTGAAGGAAAAGGGCTGGGACGTGCCCACCACTTGGGATGAGATGTGGGAACTGGGTGATAAAGCTGCTGCCGAGGGCACTTACCTGTTCACTTACCCCACCACCGGTTACTTTGACGCATTCTTCTATGCACTGATGTATGCCGCAGGCGGCCCCGACTTCTTCAACAAGGCTACCCACTACGAAGAAGGCATTTGGGACACCGCAGAAGCACAGACCTGCTTTGACATCGTAAATAAGCTGGCTTCCTACACCAACCCCATTACCCCGGCACAGGCCAACGATCAGGACTTCACCCAGAATCAGCAGTTGGTGCTGGACAACAAGGCTCTGTTCATGCCCAACGGCACTTGGATCGTGGGCGAGATGGCCGAAGCACCTCGTGCCGATGGTTTTGAGTGGGGCATGACCGCTCTGCCCGCTGTCAAGGCTGGCGGCGACCAGTACAGCTACACTTGGTTCGAGCAGGCATGGATCCCGGCCGGTGCGGAGCATCTGGATGCAGCCAAGCAGTTTGTGGCTTACCTGTACAGCGATGAAGCCTGCAAGCTGTTCGCCGAGAGCGGTGCCATCCAGCCTGTGCTGGGCATTGCCGATGATCTGGACGGCGACAATAAGATGTTCTACTCCATCTATGACAACGGCGCAAAGGCTGCTATGGGCAACTTCGCTTCCTTCACCGCAATCCCCGGCGTGGAAGTCCGCACCGTGTTCT
This sequence comes from uncultured Faecalibacterium sp., assembly GCA_934540955.1. Taxonomy (GTDB): domain Bacteria; phylum Bacillota; class Clostridia; order Oscillospirales; family Ruminococcaceae; genus Faecalibacterium. The sequence continues at coordinate 327 of CAKTCY010000113.1, read as the reverse complement.
TCGATCCCGTCAACTCGCTGGTGTCTGGCAGCATGACCGAGCAGCAGTGGATCGATGGCATCAAGTCCGCCAGCGACCAGATGCGCGCTAATATTATTGAGTAATTGAGCCCTGCCCAGCGGGGGCGGTTTTAACCGCCTCCGCTTTTTGTGGTTTCGGGATTCCAATAGAAAGGAGCGGTTTGTCTATGAAATCTGACAAAAGCCGCAAACGGTTCGTGTTCCTCTGCGTGGCACCAGCCACCATCCTATTTTTCATCTTTATGATCCTGCCCACCCTCAATGTGTTCCGCATGAGCCTGTATGAGCGCGGTGCCTACTCGCCCAA
>CAKTCY010000112.1 GCA_934540955.1 uncultured Faecalibacterium sp. | reverse complement strand
CTTTACAGCGCCTGCCGAAACGGTGGGCGCTGTATTTGTGCGGAGTGCACGGAACTGAATGTGGTTCGTGCGCAATAAGTTACATTTCGTGCGCAATCCATCGAAAACAGTACGAGAAATATGTTATACTCAACAACGCAAAATTTGCCAAAAGACGTTACTTTTGGACATTCCAGGAGGATATCGATACATGACCCGTTCCCAGATGATCGAAACCGTGGCACGCAAGACCGGCTTTACCGAAGCACAGGTCGAGACCACGATGGATGCAATGTTTGACCAGATCGCGGACTGCCTGCGTGCGGACGAAAAGGTGACCATCGCCGGCTTTGGCCGCTTTGAGATGCGCCCCCGCAAGCCGAAGGCTTACACCAACCCCAAGACCAAGGTGTCCAGCCAGCTGGAGTCCACCTCCATCCCCGGCTTCAAGGCCAGCGGCCGCTTCAAGCAGAAGCTGGAGGCCGGCAAGAAGAGCGTGGAAGAGACCGCCTGATCCCGTACACTGAGAACCGTACCCGTGACCCCGGGTGCGGTTCTTTTTGTTTGCCAAAAACTCTGTTGTGAAAATGGGATATCGGAACGCCCGCAGGCGTTCCGATATCCCGAAATTCAAAATCATCATAAATCGTCCCGCCCTGCGCGCGGCGCACGGCATCTTTTTGTTTCTCTGCTGACAAGCGCGGCATTTCATGCTATACTTGTTGCAACGAGAAAAAACGCCACAAAGAACGGAGTTGTCCAAATGCTTTACAGCGAGTTGCAGTGCAGCGAAGCCATCCACAAGGCTGTGGAACGCATGGGCTTTGCCGAAATGACCGAAATTCAGGAAAAGACCATCCCCCTCATGCTGGCCGGGCATGATGTCATAGCCAAGGCACCCACCGGCACCGGTAAGACCTGTGCCTTCGGCATCCCGGTGGTGGAGCATATCCAGCCGGAAAACAAATACCCGCAGGCCGTCATCATGGCACCCACCCGGGAGCTTGCTCAGCAGATCGCTGAGGAGCTGACCAACCTCACCTACTTTATGCCCGAGGTGCAGGTGGCCTGCGTGTACGGCGGTGCCAATATGGAAAAGCAGGCAAAGCGTCTGGCCGAGGGCTGTCAGATCGTGGTGGCCACCCCGGGCCGCCTGATGGATCACTACAAGCACCACAGCATTGATATCTCCCATGTGACCCAGATCGTGCTGGACGAAGCCGACGAGATGCTGAACATGGGCTTTTATAAGGATGTGCGCCACATCATCGAGATGATGAAGGCCCGCAAGGCGCTGTCCATGTTCTCTGCCACCATCAGCCGCGAGGTGATGGATATCGGCTGGCTGTACCAGCACAACGCCGAGGAGATCACCGTGCAGCCCCGGGAGGAGAGCCAGCCCAAGATCACCCAGTATATGCTGGAGACCTCCGGCCGCAACAAGCTGTCGGATCTGGCACAGATCATCATCGGCGAGGGCTACAAGCGGGTGATGGTGTTCTGCGATACCAAGTTCAACACCGCCACGCTGGCAAACCAGCTGGCACGGCTGGGCTTCTCGGTGGACTGCCTGCACGGCGACCTCTCCCAGAAGGAGCGCAACCAGATCATGCAGGCCTTCCGGGACGGCAAGCTGGCCATTCTTGTGGCTACCGATGTGGCTGCCCGCGGCATTGACGTTTCGGACGTGGATGCTGTTATCAACTACGATGTGCCCAGCGAGAACGAGCACTACACCCACCGCATCGGCCGCACCGGCCGCGCCAAAAAAGAGGGCGTAAGCTACCTGTTCTATGTGCCGGAGGAGAAGAAGCGCGTGCAGGAGCTGCTGCGCCTGACCCGCAATACCGACCTGTGCACCCCGGTGCACTTCGACTTCAACCATGAGCACATCGTGGTGGAGAAAAAGCAGGACAACGCCGACCGTTTCCAGATCAAGTGCTATTTTTAAAGGAAGGAGCTGCTGTACGACCTTGTGCAGCGGCTCTTTTTGCAAAAAGGCTTGACCTTCCCCTTTGTGGAAGGTGTAGAATACTCCCGTAAGGAGGGGGGCGTGACCCATGAAGATCAACGAAGTGGAAGCCGCCGTCGGCGTGACCAAAAAGAACATCCGCTTTTACGAGGAAGAGGGGCTCATCAGCCCCAGCCGGGAGCCGGGCAACGGCTACCGCAGCTACTCGCAGGCAGATGTGGAGCGCCTGCGCCGCATCAAGCTGCTGCGCAAGCTGGACGTGCCGCTGGCAGAGATCCGGGAGATGCTGGAAGGGCAGCGCACACTGGCCGAGGGCATGAGCCAGCAGCTGGAACGTCTGCGCAGCCGCCGCGCCGACTTGGAGGAGGCTATCGGTTTCTGCACGCTGCTGCAACAGGAGAACGGCCCTCTGGAACAACTGGATGTGGAGCAGACGCTGGCGCGCCTGACCGCACGGGAAGAACAGGGAGTGACTTTTGTGAACATTGAACGGACTGACCAAAAGACCCGCCGCATCCGGGGCGCCTGCATCGGTGCCGCCCTTTTTGTGGCCATGATGACCTTTGTAATAGCCATCATGGGCTGGGCAATCTACACCGACCCGCAGGATGCCCCGCCGCTGCCGCTGCTGGTGGTAATGTTCGGCATCCCGGCGGGCTGCATCGTGGGCACCCTGAAGGTGCTGCTGGATCGGATCGAAGAGATCGGAAAGGGAGAAGAAGATGCTTATCGTAACTATTAACGAGATCCCGGGCAAAAAACTGGAGGCGCTGGGCGTGGTGCGGGGCAGCACGGTGCAGAGCCGCAACCTTGGCCACGACATGATGGCCGGCTTCCGCACCCTTGTGGGCGGCGAGGTGACCGACTACGCCGATATGCTCACCGAGGCGCGGCAGATCGCCACCGGGCGCATGGTCAAGGATGCCGAAGGTCTTGGCGCAGATGCCATTGTGGGTATGCGGTACGCCTCTGCCAGCGTCATGCAGGGCGCGGCAGAGGTCATAGCTTACGGAACGGCGGTGAGATTCGTATGACAGCAAAAGAAAAACAGGGCTTCGGCCTGTACTTTCTGTTCGCCTTCGGCATGGCATGGCTGTGTCAGGTGGGCGGCTGCATGGCGCTTTTGCAGCAGAATAATGCCGTGCTGTATCAGCTGGCGCTTATCGTAACCATGTTCTGTCCGCTGCTGGCTGTACTGCTGGTGCAAAAGGCCTTTCTGCGCCAGCCCACCGGCATCGGCTGGAGGGTACAGGGCAAGCGGCGGTTCTGGCTGGCGGCATGGTTCGGCCCGGCGGTGCTCACCCTGCTGGGCGCAGTGCTGTATTT
>CAKTCY010000111.1 GCA_934540955.1 uncultured Faecalibacterium sp. | reverse complement strand
ATGGCCCTTATGAAATTTGAACGTACCTGTGAGGGACGTTCAAATGACCCTTCGTAGGTGAAAAGTAGGTGAAACCGTTTTTTTGAAGGTTGAAACTTCAAAAAACAACGGAAAATCGCTGTTTAGAAAAGGCGGAAACGGTAAGGTCTGGCGGTTATGAGCCGCCAGCTCTGACCAGCTGAGCTACTGGCCCGTATGGGTGCTGCACTGCTGCAACACGCACTAGTATAGCAAAAACCGCGCAAAAAGGAAAGCATTTTCCGCAAAAATCATTTGGTGCGGCGGGCATCCAGCTTTTGCAGCATAAATTCGTCCAGCATGGCGGGCGGGAACAGCGGCTCCTTATAGCCAAAGGCCTCCCGGATGAAGATCAAAGTTACCACGGTCTGGCGGCCGGGGTCCAGCCGCAGGGTGTACAAGGTGTCCAGCGGCTGCTGGCTGGGCTGGTGCAGCGTCAGGTGCAGCATAAAGCCGCCGTCGTTCTCCCGGCGGCACTCGTAGGCAAAGAGGTCGGTGTCGCTGTGGGTGTCCAGACGGTCAAAGCATTCGTCCAGCGCAAGGCTGGTGCGGAACTCGGACAGGCCGGCGGGACCGTACTGGCTGCGGCGGTTTGTCTCCCGCCGGGAGAGCAGGTACACGATGATGCCCAGCGCACAGGCTAAAAGACAGACGGAAACGACAGCGTTCATGGAAAGACCTCCCCCAAAAGAGTTTTCCTTATTGTAACACAACCTGCGGGGGTTTGTGCTATAATATTTACAATTCTTTTTTAAATTTTTCTGCAAGCCGGGCGCAAACGCCCGGGGGAGGGGCTCATGAAGCTTAAATTTACACGCAAGACCTGGTATTTCTTTTTGCTGGCTGCGGCGGCAGTGTCCATGCTGGGCGGCTTTGCCGTGCTGGGCGGGATGGATTTTTCCGGGCTGGAAATGGTCGTGTTCTGCCTTACCGGCATCGCGGTGCTGTTTCTGGCGGCGCAGAAGGGCGCACCGGCAAGGGAAAAGCGCAACTACACCGGCGTGTTCGTGGTGCTGATGCTCAGCAAGCTGGGTGCCAGCGGCTGGGCGGGCGATATCTGCTCGGCGCTGGTATGGCCTGCTTTGCTGGCGACTGAGTACGAGCGCGGCAGACCCATCCAGCGGCAGCTGCAGCTGGTGAGCGCCGCCGAGGTGCTGCGGCTGGTGTTCTGGATGCTGACCAAGTACGCGGGCATGAGCGGCCTTGCCTTCTGGACGAATATCCTGTTCGTGCTGCTGACCTGCGCCCGGGGCTGGGCGGGGCTTACTTTGTATAAGACGCAGGAGGAGACCCTGTGACCCAGCGCCGCAGGACGTCTAAAGCCAAGGCAAAACGCCGCTTTGGCCGCCGTGCCTTTCTGGCCGGGGCGGGCGCAGCCGCCTGTGCTGCGGCGGGGTGGTATCTGCGGCAGAAAAGCGATGCAGAAAAGACCGCCGCCTCCGGGCAGGATACGCCCCCGGCGCCCAACCCCGCCCTGCCCGCCGGGGAGTGGCGGGCGGTGTGGGTGAGCTATCTGGACTGGGCGCTGCTGGATTTTTCCACCGAGGATACCTTCCGCGCCGGGGCGGCGCAGCTGCTGGACAACTGCGCCGGGCTGGGGTTGAACACCGTGCTGGCGCAGGTGCGCCCCTTCGGGGATGCACTGTACCGCAGCAGCCTGTTCCCGTGGAGCCATCTGTGCACCGGGGTGCAGGGCAAAGACCCCGGCTTTGACCCGCTGGATGTCTTTCTTACCGAGGCGCACCGCCGGGGCATCGGGGTGGAGGCGTGGGTCAACCCCTACCGCCTGCGCTCCTCGGCGGCGATGCCGCCGAATCTGGCAGAGAATAATCTGGCAAACCTCCACCCGGACTGGCTGTGCACCGCCGGGGAGGGGCTGTACCTGAACCCCGCCGTGCCCGCCGCCGCAGACTATGTGGTGCAGGGGGTGGCAGAGCTTGTGCAGAACTACCCGGTGGACGGCATCCACTTTGACGATTACTTTTACCCCACCACCGATGCTGCCGTGGACGCGGCGCAGTTTGCGGCAAGCGGCGCAGCCGACCTTGCCGCGTGGCGGCGGCAGAACGTCACCGCGCTGGTGGCGCAAGTGCACCGCACGGTGAAGGCGGCAGACCCCACCCTGCGGTTCGGCATCAGCCCGCAGGGCAACCCGGACAACGACCTTGACCAGCAGTACAGCGATGTGACCGCATGGCTGGCGGCGGGCGGGGAGGAGAAGGTCATCGACTACCTCTGCCCGCAGGTGTACTGGGGCTACGGCTTTACCCTGCACTCCGGCAGCACCCGCTTTGCCTTTGAAAACATCGTCCCGGCGTGGCTTGCCTACCCCCGGGCGGGCGATGTGGCGCTGTACTTCGGGCTGGGCGCGTACCGGGTGGGCACCGGGGACGGCGGCGCGAACCCGGACAGCGTGTCCGGCTGGAGCACCGGCAGTGCGCTGGCGGCACAGGTGGAGGACTTACGGCAGCAGGCGGCGGGCGGCTGGGCGCTGTACCGCTACGGCAGTTTGTTCGGGACGGAGGCTCCCGCGCTGGCCGAGACCGAGTGCGCGGCGCTGCGGGCGCTGAATAAGTGAAAATTTGTGCAGAAACGGGCGGCAAACCGCACAAAATAAATGCAGGTATCTTGTGCAGAGCGGCAAAATGCGGTATACTTACCCTGTATCTGCCCGTTGGCAGAGACGCACGAAAAAGAAAAGTTTCTTTGTTTCTATGAGGAAAGCTATGAAGATGAAAAAACAGCTTTTGGCACTGCTGCTGGCGGCGGTGATGGTGCTTAGCCTGACCGGCTGCAAGGAGACCCTGAAAAAGGTGGCGCAGAAGGTGACAGGCCACTCCGAGGAAGTGCAGGAGGAGGACACCACCCGCTGGGCAGAATCCACCGCCGACCCGCTGATCATTCAGGGCATTGCGGATGCCTCGGCAAAGTATGCCACCGCCACCGCAGACGGCTGCCTGTATGCGGTGTTCAACGGCATCTGGAGCCGCAACACCGGCTACTTTACCGTGCCGGGCGGCAGCCTGAGCATCATGGCCTGCGGCACTGCCGAGGGCACCCAGAAATTCAAGGTGGCGCTGTGGAAAAAGGTGGACGGCGGCGCAGCGTATGTGCCGGACAGCACCTACTACGTCAAGACCGACGGCACCGACTACCGCTGCACCATTTCCGGGCTGGACCCGGCGGCGCAGTACCGCGTGACCATCTCGTATGATTCCAGCCGGTACTACCTGTACGGCCTGCTGAAGGTGGAGGGCATTGCCGGATGACGAACCAGACGAAAAATTCAATGCTGCTGATGCTGTGCGCC
>CAKTCY010000110.1 GCA_934540955.1 uncultured Faecalibacterium sp. | reverse complement strand
CTTTTCAGGGTGGTGGTCATCAGGGCCGAAAGGCCTACCAGATGCACGTCCTTTTCCCGCACGGTGTCCACCACCGTCTCCACCGGCACATCCCGGCCAAGGTCCAGCACCTCAAAGCCGTAGTTTTCCAGAATGACCCGGACGATGTTCTTGCCAATATCGTGCACATCGCCCTTGACGGTGGCAAGGACGATGCGTCCCTTGCTGGCGCTGCCCTCGCCCTTTTGAGCAATGGCGGTCTTGATCTCCTCAAAGGCGCTCTGGGCGGCGCTGGCAGCCTGCAGCAGCTGCGGCAGGAACAGGGTGCCCTTTTCGTACTTAGCGCCCACGATGTCCAAGGCGGGAATCAAGGCTTCGTCCACCACCTCCAGCGGCTGCTTTTCCGCCAGCAGGGCGCGGGTATGGGTGGCAGCGTCACCCTTCAAGCCCTTTTCCACCGCTTTCATCAGGGCGGCGTAGGGGCCGGTAAGCTCCGCTTCGGCGGCACTGGCGGCAGGCGCGGCTTTTGCAGCCTGTGCCAGCGCAGTGCTGGCGGGCACGCGGTCGGCAAAGCGCTCGATATACTTGGTGCTCTGCTTGTCCCGGTTGGTCAGCACGTTGTAGGCGTACACCGCCGCCATCATCTCCTCGCTGGAGGGGTTCATGATGGCAAGGTCCAGCCCGGCGTACATGGCCATGGTCAGGAAGGTGGTGTTCAGATAGGTGCGGCAGGGCAGACCAAAGCTGATGTTGGACACGCCCAGTACGGTGCGCACCCCAAGCTCCTTTTTGCAGGCTTCCAGCGCCTGTACCGTAGCCAGCACATCCTCCTGCTGGGCGCTGGCGGTCAGGGTAAGGCAGTCGATGTAAATGTCCTCCCGGGGGATGCCCGCTGCCAGCGCCGCTTCGGTGATGCGGCGGGCAATGGCTACGCGGTCTGCGGCCTTGGGCTGGATGCCCTTTTCGTCGATGGCAAGCCCCACGATGGCAGCACCGTACTTTTTGCACAGCGGCAGGATGGCGGCAAGCTTTTCCGGCTCGCCGTTGGTGGAGTTGACGATGGGCTTGCCGTTGTACACTCGCAGACCCCGCGCCAGCGCTTCCACGTTGGAGGAATCCAGCTGCAAAGGCAGGCTGGTGACGCTTTGCAGCGCCTTGACCACCTGCTCCATCAGCACCGGCTCGTCCACGCCGGGCGCGCCCACGTTCACGTCCAGAATTTGCGCCCCAGCCTCTGCCTGACTGACGGCCTGCTCCAGCACATAGTTCATGTCGCCCTCCCGCAGTGCCTGCTGGAAGCGCTTTTTGCCGGTGGGGTTGATGCGCTCGCCCACCACCGTGATGCCGTCCACCGTGACCGTGTCCACCGGGGTGCACAGCACCGAGGGCATCCGGTGCGCGGGACGCCCCGGGGTGCAGCCTGCAAAGGTGCCGTTGAGCAGTTTGATGAACTCCGGGGTTGTGCCGCAGCAGCCGCCGGCAGCAAACAGGTGCAGCTCCCGGTAGGGTTTCATCTGCAAGGCGAACAGCTGCGGGGTGATGTCGTAGCCGCTGCCGTCCGCCCGGGGCAGACCGGCGTTGGGCTTGACGAACACCGGGAAGTTGCCGGGTACGGCTTCTGCCAACCGCTTTGCCATGGGGAAGATCTCCTTGGGGCCCAGCGAGCAGTTGATGCCCACGGCGTCTGCCCCCAAGCCCCGGGCGGTGGCGGCAAAGCTTTCCACCGTGCAGCCGGTAAAGGTGCGCCCGCCCGCCTCAAAGCTCATGCTGGCCAGAATGGGCAGGTGGGTGTTCTCCTTGGCGGCCAGCAGGGCGGCCTTCAACTCGTACAGGTCGGTGTAGGTCTCAAAAAAGATCAGGTCTGCCCCGGCGGCCTCGCCCGCCTTGACGATGCGGGCATACTCGGCTACGGCATCCTCAAAGGCCAGCGTTCCGCTGGGCTCCAGCAGCTCGCCCAGCGGGCCCACGTCCAGCGCGGTCAGCGCACCGTAGGGCGCACAGGCGCGCTTGCAGTTGGCAATGCCTGCGGCGATGACCTGCTCCAGCGTGTAGGCGCTGCCCGCCAGCTTGTGGGCAGAGGCACCAAAGGTGTTGGCGTTGACGATGCGGCTGCCCGCCGCAGCGTACTGCGCATGGATGCCCTCGATGAGCGCCGGGTCGGTGATATTCAGCTCCTCCGGGCGTGCGCCCAGCTTGAGCCCGGCGGCCTGCAGCATGGTGCCCATGCCGCCGTCCAGCAGGATGGTGTTGCTCTGCTTGAAAAGTTCATTCACTTGCACAGGTCTTTCCCCTCTTTCTGTATTCGCAGCGGGTGCGCAGCACACAATGGCCGCACCCGGCCAGTTGTCCCTTTACCGGATGGTCGCTGACCCCCAGCAGGGCGGTCACGCTCTTGCGCGGGGTCATCAGGTTGGTGTCGGTGACGCACAGTCCGGCCTTGCGCACCGTGTCCAGCGCCGCTGCCACCAGCGGCTGCACCGCGATGTCCCAATCGCCGTAGCCGGGCGAAAAGCGCCCGGTCAGATACTTTCCCTCCGATGCCGCCCACTGGCGCAGCTGCGCCTCGGCGGCATCGGAGGCCTGTTCGGCCAGTGCACTGCCCAAGGCATCGGAGGCCACCCCGGCGGCGATATCGCCTACGCCCGCCCGGCGGATCTGTGCATCCACCCCGGGGCCCAGCGTCACCGCCAGCAGAATGGCCTGTCCACAGCCTGCCAGATGCTTGTGCACGTCCTCGCCGGGCAGAAGCCCGGCCTCGGTCAGGGCAGGGATGTCTGCCAGCAGCCACACCGCCCGGGGCGTCGCTGCCGCCAGCAGCGGCACGGCGCAGCTTTGCAGCAGCGCCAGCGTGGCAGCGTCCGGCTCGCCATACGCGCCAAAATACCGCGCTGCCTGCGCCAGATCGACGCTTTGCGGCTTTTCCAACGCCAGCGGGCGTGGCACACCGATCGCCATGGACTGCACCTCCTTACTTCTCTTAAATAAAGTACTATTCAGTATACCGCACTTGTGGGCTTTTATCAATCCCGCAAAGAGGAGGAAAAAACAAAAAAGCCGCTCTGTTTTTCAAGAGCAGCTTTTGGGAGAAGCCTGATTTGAACTGTCCGCCGCGTGCGGAGGCGCAGCCCTTCTGTAAGGCTCAAAGCAGCTTTACAGCCAGTGCCTCGGTGGTGCGCTCCTGCGCCTCGGTGCTGCCGGGCTTGTCGTCCAGAATATACCGCAAAATCAGCACCTCGGCCACATACAGCACCGCCACCTTGATGGGGATGCTGCCGGAGTCCAGCGGGCTTTCCTGTGCGCCGCACAGCAGCACGATGTCTGCCAGCTTTGCGCCGGGGGAGTCCTCGTAGTGGGT
>CAKTCY010000109.1 GCA_934540955.1 uncultured Faecalibacterium sp. | reverse complement strand
CCCTGCATTTTTTGGAAGGGAAACGGCACACTGTCTATGGAACATTCTACGGAAGTTTTGTATAATAGAACTATGGTCTACTGCACCCCGGAGCACCGGTTCGGCTCGGATGCGCTGCTGCTGGCACGCTTCTGTGAGCCCAAGCGCAGCCAAAAGGCCGCAGACCTGTGCTCCGGCTGCGGCATCGTGGCGCTGGAATGGCACGACCGGGGGCATCGCGGCCCCTGCACCGCGCTGGAGCTGCAGCCCGAGGGCAGCGCCCTGCTGGCGGCAGCGGTGGAGGAGCAGCAGCTTACCCACATCACCCCCGTCTGTGCCGACCTGCGCACATGGCGGCAGGACGAGGGTCAATTTGACGTGTGCGCGTGCAATCCCCCTTATTTTACCGAGGGGCCGCAAAGCCAGAACGCCGCCCATGCCCTTGCCCGGCACGAAAACACCTGCAACTTGGAGGATGTCTGTGCCTGCGGCTTCCGGCTGTTGAAGGACGGCGGGCGTCTGGCGCTGTGCCACCGCCCCGAGCGGCTTGCCGAGGTGCTTGCCGTGCTGCGCGCCCACCGGCTGGAGCCCAAGCGGCTGGCCTTTGTGAAGAACGCCCCGGAAAACGCCCCGTGGCTCTTCCTTGTGGAAGCCCAGAAGAACCGCAAGACCGGCCTGCGGGTGGAGCCGGACGTGCTCATCCGCGCCGGAGCGGCGCTGTACGGACGATAAATTCAGGAGGTAATTATGGCAGGAACTCTCTACATCGTGGCGACCCCCATCGGCAATCTGGAGGATATGCCGCCCCGGGTGGCTGCCACCTTTGGCGCGGCCGACTTTATCGCCGCCGAGGACACCCGTGTGACCATGAAGCTGCTGAATTATCTGGTGCTGAAAAAGCCCATGGTCAGCTACTACGAGCACGCCCTGCAGAAGGGCGAGGCCATTTTGCAGCGCATCGAGGCAGGGGAGAGCTGCGCCTTGTGCAGTGATGCCGGAATGCCCTGCGTGTCCGACCCGGGCGAGGTCATCGTGCGGGACGCGCTGGCGCGGGGCATCAAGGTAGTGCCCATCCCGGCCGCCTCCGCCTGTGTCACCGCGCTGGCGGTCTCCGGGCAGGACACCTCCCGCTGGGTGTTCGAGGGCTTTCTGCCGGTGAACCGCAAGCAGAAAAAGGAGCGTCTGGCCGAGCTTTTGCAGGAAAAGCGCACCGTCATCTTTTACGAAGCACCCCACAAGCTGCGCACCACGCTGGATGATCTGACCGCTGCCTTTGGCGCAGACCGCAGCATCACCCTTTGCCGGGAGCTGACCAAGCTCCACGAGGAGATCTGGAAAACCACTCTGGGCGAAGCCGTGGAGCACTACCGCGCCGCCGAGCCCCGGGGCGAGTATGTACTGGTGATGGCGGGTGCGCCCGCCGCTGCCGCCGACGAGGAGGCGCTGACGCTGGAGCAGGCGGCGCAGCGCGCCCTTGCGCTGACCAGCGAGGGCTTCAGCGCCTCTGCCGCCGCCAAGGCTGCTGCGCAGGGCACAGCCTATTCCAAGAGCGAAGTGTACAAGCAGCTGCTGCTGTTGCAGCAGGCTGCCGAATGAGTATAGAGGAGGACATTTTTCCGTGACAAAACTACTGGTCCTGAGCGACAGCCACGGTGCGCGTGGTGCCATTGAGCGCATTTTGAACAAAGAGCAGAACAACGCGGACGCCGTGATCTTTTTGGGGGACGGCCTGCGGGATCTGGAACAGGCGCTGGCCTTTTTCCCCCGTCTGCGGGTGTATTCCGTGGCCGGCAACTGCGATTTTGGTGCACTGGAGCCGCTGGACGGCTTGGCGGGCTTTGATCAGGCGGTGGTTTTCTATACGCACGGCCATATGTACGGTGTAAAATACGACCTGGATACGCTGGCGGACGCCGCCGCCGCCCGGGGCGCAGAGGTGGCACTGTTCGGCCACTCCCACATTCCCCACGCAGAGCAGCGGGGCAAGGTGTTTTTGTTCAACCCCGGCTCCTGCGGGCGCTGCTACACCGGCCCGGACACCTACGGCCTGCTGACGCTGGAAAACGGCGCAGTGACCGCCTATGAGCACAAAGAGGTACCCAAGCAATGAGCATCAACGAGGTGCGCTATCTGCCGGAATGCGGCAGCACCAACGCCTATGTAAAGGAGCATTTTGAGGAGTTCGGCCCGGTGGCGGCGGTGTATACCGAAAACCAGACCGCCGGGCGCGGGCGGCTTGGCCGCAGCTGGGTAAACGCCGAGGGCAAGGCGCTGTACTACACGGTCGCCATCAAGGAGCCGCTGGCGCAGCCCGCCACCCTGCCGCTGCTGGCAAGCCTTGCGGTGCGCCGCCAGCTGCAGCTGCGCTACGGCGTGGACTGCCAGATCAAGTGGCCCAACGACCTTTTGCTGAACGGCAAAAAGATCGTGGGCATCCTGTGCGAGAGCGTGAGCTACGGCTACCAGCAGCAGGGGCGCGGCATTTTGTGCGGCATCGGCATCAACCTTGCCCAGCCCCAGAGCTATTTTGACGCCGCCGACCTGCCCCACGGCACCTCGCTGGCGCTGCAGGGCGCTGCGGTGGACCTTGCCACCGACCCCGCATGGCTGGCGGAGGGGCTGACCGATTTCGGCTTTGACCGCAGCCTGTACACCTTTGCCCGGGATGGCTTTGCGCCCTTCCGGGAGGAATACAAGGCCGCCTGTGTCAATCTGGGACGCCGGGTCACCTTTGACCTGCCGGACGGCAGTCAGGGCGCAGGCGAAGCCGTGGACGTGGACACCGAAGGGCGTTTAGTGGTGCGCACCGATACCGGCGAGCAGCACGTTTTCACCGGGGAAGTGTCGGTGCACGGCATCTATGGAGCAGTATAATTATAAAAAGGGGCAGATGCACAACTGCTGGGTATCCGTAAAACAGTTTTCGAGAAATGACACGGCAACTGCCTGTCAGGATTGGTTACGGAGTACCCGGCCAGGCCGAGGAAGCATCAAGTCCCATGTCCGCACCGTCAAGGTGTTGGGCATGGGGCTTTTTGCATATCGGGGTTCTGTACACCTCTGGCAAGGTGTAACACACTAGACTTTGTACCAAAGTCGTGTGCCAAGGGGTGCTGCGCCCCTTGGAATCCCTGCTCACATCGCCTGTGGGCGATGTGGATTCGCCGCAAAGAAGGCTTCACAAAAGGCGTGCCCGGCTGTCTGCGGCGAGGAAAAGTCACTTCTGCGGAAGTGTAATAACTCACTATGACACTTTCATCCCTGCGGTCTGCAAAGTGTAGTGGGCTCTCCGAGGGGGAAACGGCTGTATAGGGTGCGCTTCGGGCAAATCGCTGCGTACGTGCGTACCAATCTCTCGTACGCACGTACG
>CAKTCY010000108.1 GCA_934540955.1 uncultured Faecalibacterium sp. | reverse complement strand
CCCGCCAAGGAGATCAAGAGCCTGGAAGAGCGTCTGCGCACCCGCTTTGAGTGGGGTCTGACCGCCGATGTGCAGCCGCCGGATTTCGAGACCCGCGTTGCCATCGTGAAGCGCAAGGCAGAGCTGCTGCATCTGGACCTGCCCGAGGACGTGGCAGAGTTCATTGCCAACCACCTGAAAAACAACATCCGCCAGCTGGAAGGCGCAGTGAAAAAGCTGAACGCCTATTATATGCTGGAGGGCATCCAGCCGGTGATCAGCGTAGCGCAGAACGCCATCAAGGATATCCTCAACGAGACCCAGCCGGTGCCGGTGACCATCGAAAAGATCATCGGCGAGGTGTCCCGCACCTTCAACGTGTCCCCTGCCGACATCCGGGGCACCAAGCGCAACGCCAATGTGGCTTCCGCCCGGCGCGTTGCCATCTATATCCTGCGGGAGGTCACCGGCATGAGCATGGAGGAGATCGGACGGGAATTTTCCGGCCGCGACCACTCCACCATCGTCTACTCCCTCAAGACCATGGAGCGGGACATGAAGAACGACCAGCACCTGCGGGAGACCGTGAGCGATATCATCAAGAACGTGAAGGCCTAAACCGGGGAAAACCGGGCAAAAGTCATACTCATTTCAGGGTGTGACCCCAAAATATGGGGAGAAAACGGAACAAAAGGGGGAAAATAAGCCTATATCTTGTGGCAAAAAGGCGAAGCTTTCCACACTTTCCACTTAGTTTTCAACATTTAACATCAGTTCTTCACATCGGCTGTGGAAAGAAACACCGTTCCCCACCTTTCAACATTTCCTTCACGAGCCTTCCACAACCCGGTGGAAAGCCAAAGCCCCGCATCCCGGCAAGACATTTCCGGGTTTTCAACATCTTCCCCACCCCCTACTACGATTACTACAACAAGTTCAATATATTACTGCCTTCCGGCAGCAGCCCAAAGGGCAGGGATCATGCCGGAAGTGTGAAAAAAGGAGAGATACTGTTTTGAACATCGTCTGCGATAAAACGCTGCTCAGTGCAGCCATCGACGGCGTTTCCAAAGCTGTCACCATGCGCTCGTCCATCCCGGTGCTGGAGGGCATTCTGCTGAAGGCCGAGGGCTTTCAGCTCACCCTGACCGGCTACGATCTGGAAATGGGCATCGTGACCACCATCGAAGCCAACATCAAGGAGCCGGGCGAGATCGTGCTGAATGCAAAGCTGCTCAGCAGCATGATCAGCCGGATGCCGGCAGGTCAGATCAGCATCGTAGCGGCCGATAACGGCAAAACCACCATCCAGAGCGGCGTGGCACAGTTCGAGATCCAGTCCATGCCCGCCACGGATTTCCCGGATCTGCCCAACACCGGCGCGGAGCAGACCCTGACCATCAAGACCGGCGTGCTGCGGGATATGATCGACCGCACCCTGTACGCTGTCAGTCAGGACGAGAAAAAACCCGCCCACACCGGCGAACTTTTCGAGATCGAGCTGGACAAGCTGACCATGGTGGCACTGGACGGCTACCGCCTTGCCATCGTGGAGCGCCCCATCACCGCCGTGAAGGATATCCGCATCATCGTTCCCAGCAAAACCATGACCGAGGTGTCCCACCTGCTGGCCAACGATGACGAAGAGGACGTGCACATCAGTGCAAACCGCCGCTATGTGGTGTTCACCACCGCCGGTTACACCATCATGAGCCGCCTGATCGAGGGCGAGTTCCTGAATTACCGCAACGTCATCCCCGCCGGAAGCCGCACCCGGGTGACCATCGACACCAAGGACTTCATCTCCACCATCGAGCGCGCCTCTCTGATTATTACAGAGCGTTTAAAAAATCCCCTCCGCATTTCCTTTACAGAGGGTAAAGTTGTGGTGCGCTGCCAGACCAACCTCGGCCGCGTGGTGGACGAGTTCAGCGCCGCCTGCGAGGGCGACGAGGTGGAGATCGGCTTCAATAACCGCTACCTGCTGGATGCGCTGCGCAACGCCCGCACCGAGCAGGTGCGCATGGAGATCAGCGGCCCCTTGAGCCCGGTCAAGGTGCTGCCGGTGGAGGGCAATGATTTCCTGTATCTGGTACTGCCGGTACGGTTTAAAAACGACTAAGGAGCGCGTTTTATGCAGAAGATTCTCATTCATACCGAGTTTATCAAGCTGGATGCCCTGCTCAAATTTGCCGGCCTGTGCGAGACCGGCGGCGAAGCCAAGGAGCTGGTGCAGGGCGGTGCTGTGAAGGTGAACGGCGAGGTGTGCACCATGCGGGGCAAAAAGTGCCGCGCCGGGGACGTCATCGAGCTGGACGGGCAGAGCGTAGAGATCGGGCAG
Organism: uncultured Faecalibacterium sp.; assembly: GCA_934540955.1. Taxonomy (GTDB): domain Bacteria; phylum Bacillota; class Clostridia; order Oscillospirales; family Ruminococcaceae; genus Faecalibacterium. The sequence continues at coordinate 1,124 of CAKTCY010000108.1, read as the reverse complement.
GGTCAGTAAATGCGTCTGCTTTCGCTGGAGGTACAGAACTATCGCAATATCCGCGCCGCGCGGCTGGAGCCCGGGCGGGAGCTTACCGTCATCTGCGGCAACAACGGCCAAGGCAAGACGAACCTTTTGGAGGCCATCTGGCTGCTGACCGGCGGCAAAAGCTTCCGGGGCGGCAAGGATGCCGAGCTTGTGCGCCGGGGAGAAGCATTCGCAGTGCTGGAGGCCGACACCCAGCGGGACCGGCCGGAGGGCTGTGAGCCCTCCGAGCCTGCCCACATCCGCATGACCGTGGGCACCCCGGAGGCCGCAAAGCCCGGCCGCTATGCGGCGGTAAACGGCGCAGCGCCCAAGCGGGCGGCGGCGCTGGCAGGCAGCTTTCCGGCGGTGGTGTTCGACCCCGGGCACCTGAGCCTTGTCAAGGGGGCTCCGGAGGGGCGGCGCAAGTTTCTGGACGCTGCACTGTGCCAGCTGTACCCCGGGTATCTGGCCAGTTACCGCCGCTATGTGCGGGTATTGCAGCAAAAAAATGCGCTGCTGCGCCACTCTGCAACCGGGCAGGAGCGTCCCTATGCGGAAAAGCGCACCCTGCTGGAGGTGCTCAACACCGAGCTTGCCGCGCAGGGCGAGGCCTTGCAGCAGCGGCGGCGGGAGTATCTGGAGCTGCTTGCCCCCCGCGCCTGCGCCAACTACGCGGAGCTTTCCCACGGGGCGGAGCGGATGAGCATCCGTTATGCCGCTCAGTTTGCAACCGGCGGGCTTGCCGCACTGCTGCGTCAGCGGCAGGAGGAGGAGCTGCGCGCCGGGCAGAGCCTGTGCGGCATCCACCGGGAGGACTTGGAGCTTTTACTGGACGACCAGCCTGCCCGGGTGTATGCCAGTCAGGGACAGCAGCGCAGCGTGGTGCTGAGCCTGAAAATGGCCGAAGCCGCGGCGGCCGCGCAGATCACCGGGGAGCACCCGGTACTATTGCTGGATGATGTGCTGAGCGAGCTGGACGAGGGGCGCAAGCAGTATCTGCTCACCTGCATGAAGGAAAAGCAGACCTTTGTGACCAGCTGCGATGACACGGACTTTTTAAAGACCGACGGCGAGGTGTACCGCATGGACGGCGGGGTGCTTTGCAA
>CAKTCY010000107.1 GCA_934540955.1 uncultured Faecalibacterium sp. | reverse complement strand
TGATCACCCCCGTGTTCTGCGGCAGCGCCGTGAACATGCAGGCACTGGATATGCTGCTGTTCAATATGCACAAGCTGTTGCCCAGCCCGGAGCACGAGGCCAGCACGCTGGCCGAGGATGCCAACGGCGAGCCGGTGGAGCTGCACTGCACCGAGGATGAGCCCACTGCCGCCTACGTCTTTAAGACTGTGGCTGACCCGTTTGTGGGCAAGCTGAGCTATCTGCGGGTCATCAGCGGCAAGGTGACCGCAGGCGAGCCGCTGACCAACGCCCGCACCGGCGAGGTGGAAAAGATCACCAAGCCCCTGACCGTCCTCGGCAAGAAGCAGATGGAAAACGACGGCATCGGTGCCGGTGATATCGGCGCTGTGGCAAAGCTGGTGAGCGCAAAGACCGGCGATACCCTGTGCGATGCAGACCGCGTGGTCAAGCTGCCTGCACCCGTGTTCCCCAAGCCCAGCCTGTTCATGGCTGTTACCGTAGCCAAGAAGGGCGACGAGGGCAAGATCTCCAGCGCACTGGCACGCCTGATGGAGGAAGATCCTACCCTGTGCTATATCAACAACGCCGAGACCCATCAGCAGGTCATCGGCGGCTTGGGTGAGCAGCATCTGGACGTGGTCAAGGCCAAGCTGAAGAACAAGTTCGGCGTGGAGATCGGTCTGGAGGCACCCCGCATCGCCTACCGTGAGTCCATCCGCAAGGCCTGCCAGAAGCAGGGACGCCATAAAAAGCAGACCGGCGGCCACGGCCAGTTCGGTGACGTTATCATCAACTTCGAGCCCTGCGACAGCGAGCAGGTGGTGTTTGAGGAGAAGGTGTTCGGCGGCAGCGTGCCCAAGAACTTCTTCCCCGCTGTGGAAAAGGGCGTGCGTCTGGCTGCCGAAAAGGGCGTACTGGCCGGTTACCCTGTGGTCGGCCTGAAGGCTACCCTGCTGGATGGCAGCTACCACCCGGTGGACAGCTCTGAAATGGCCTTTATCATGGCCGCAAAGCTGGCCTACAAGGCCGCTATGCCGGAGGCCGGCCCCGTGATTCTGGAGCCCATCCACACCCTGAAGGCGCATGTGCCCAACGACAACACCGGCGACATTATGGGCGATGTGACCAAGCGCCGCGGCCGCGTGCTGGGCATGGAGCCGGACGAGGACGGCTTGCAGACCATCATCGCCGAGGTGCCGCTGGCAGAGCTTGCAAACTTTACCACCTTCATCCGTCAGACCACGCAGGGCCGCGGCTGGTTCACCACCGAGTTTGCCCGCTACGAGACCCTGCCTGAGATGCTGGTGCCTGCCGTTGTGGAGCAGGCCAAGAAGCTGGGCAATCTGGACGAGTCCGCAGACGATTGATCTTTGACTTTTTGATCTGACATTTCCCCGAGCCCCCGCCGACACTTTTTTCCCTCTGTCGGCGGGGGCTTTTTTGCGTGTGCGGCGTGTTTTTTGACAGAACTTCCAAAAAATCAGACCGAAATTCGTCATCTGCACTTTTTTACCAGATTTTTCAAGAAAGAGTTTACACTATGCTGGAAACGGTGGTATTATATATAATAGTATAATATGGGGTAATATGAGGTAATATGAGCCTGTGCGCTCTGGGGGGACAGAATGAAGAACAAGATCTCGCGCCGCAGCTTTTTGGTGGCGGCAGCGGTCTCGGCTGCGGCACTGGCTGTGTCCGGCTGCGATGCAAAAAAGAGCAAAAAAGAAGTAACCGATATTACGGTTTGGAACTATTACAACGGCGACCAGCTGGAAAGCTTCAACCGCCTTGTGAACACCTTTAACGAGACCATCGGCAAGGAAAAGGGTATCCGCGTGACAGGCTCCAGTCAGGGCGCGGTGAACGATCTGGAAGCCAACGTGATGGACGCTGCCGAGGGCAAGGTGGGCTCTGCGGAGATGCCCAACGTTGTTGCCGCCTACGCGGATATCGCTTACCGGCTGGATCAGATGGGCATGGTGGTGGATCTGAAGGATTACCTGACCGAGGACGAAAAGAATGCCTTTGTGCCCGGCTATATCACCGAGGGCGATTTTGACGGCAGCGGCAGTATGAAGATTTTTCCAGTGGCAAAATCCACCGAGCTGATGTTCTTTAACGATACCGACTGGCAGCGGTTCTCAAAGGACACCTTTGTGCGTTACGGCGCTCTTTCCACCATGGAGGGCGTGACGGCGGTGGCAGAGCAGTACTACAACTGGTCCGGCGGCAAGGCACTGTTTGGCCGGGACGCGCTGGCAAACTATATGCTTGTGGGCGCAAAGCAGCTGGGCTGCGAAATTTTTGAAGTGCACAACGGCAAAATGACCCTGCACTTCGACCATGATGTGGTGCGCAAGCTGTGGGATAACTACTATGTGCCCTTTGTCAAGGGGTATTTTGCCGCAAATGGCCGCTTCCGCAGTGACGACGTGAAAACCGGCGCATTGCTGGGCTGCGTGGGCTCCTGTTCCAGCGCTACTTTCTTCCCCAAACAGGTCATGCCGGGAGATAATCAAGTCCATGATATCGAGATGAAGGTGCTGCCTGCGCCCCGGTTTGCCGGGGGCGAAAAGGTGGCGGTGCAGCAGGGTGCCGGAATGGTGGTCACCACCGGCACCGAGGACGAGATCCGCAGCGCAGTTACCTTCTTAAAATGGTTCACCGAGCCGCAGAATAATATCGCCTTCTCGGTGGGGTCGGGCTATATGCCGGTGACCACCGCCGCCAACGACATGGACGCCATCCGCGCAAGCGGGCTGGAGCTGACCGACACCATGGAGCAGGTCCTTTCCGGCGCCGTGAAAACCGTGCACAACAACGAGCTGTACACCCTTACGGCCTTTGCAGGCGGCAGCGCAGCCCGCAAGGTGCTGGAATACGGCATGGGCGATCTGGCCAGTGCCGACCGGGACACAGTGCTGGAACGCATTGCCGCAGGCCAGAGCGCCGAAGCAGCTGAGGCGGAGTTTCTGACCGACGATTATTTTGAGAAGTGGTATCAGTCCACCCTTGCACAGCTGCAGCAGTACGAGGGCTGAGCACCCGGGAAAAACACGGAAAGGAGGCAGGTCGATGTTTGACGCATGGAAAGAGCGCAGCCGACAGCGCTTGGAAAACAGACCGGAACGAACGGTGTTTTACAATATTTTTTCTACCATGATGCTGGTGCTGGTGGCAGAAGTGCTGCTGGCAGTCGTCAGCATCCTTGCCACCAATATGACCGGGAAGCTGGAGGAAAACGCCAAGGATCTGCTTACCATGCGGGTGCGCAACCGCGCCAGCTATGTGCAGGATATCCTGCGGGACGCGGAGGATCTGACACAGCTGAGCGAGCAGATCAACACCACCACCCAGCAGCTGCTGCAAAGCGGCGATATCTCGCTGGATACGCTGGACAATAGCAGCGAGCAGAGCAATGCGCTGCTGGTGACGATTGCCCCGCAGCTTGCGGACACCCTGCGGGCAAAGCAGGTGAC
>CAKTCY010000106.1 GCA_934540955.1 uncultured Faecalibacterium sp. | reverse complement strand
GAGGAGCTGCCCGCCGAGATGGGCGAGGTGGCACAGGTGAACGCCAACGACGGCACCTGCGAGGGCATCAAGTACAAAAAGTGGAACTGCTTTACCGTGCAGTTCCACCCGGAAGCAAACGGCGGCCCCAAGGACACCGAATTCCTGTTCGACCGCTTCCTGAACAACGTCAAAGCAGCAAAGGAGGCACGCTGAAATGCCGAAGGACCCCAGAATCAAAAAGGTGCTGGTCATTGGCTCCGGCCCTATCATCATTGGTCAGGCTGCGGAGTTTGACTACTCCGGCACGCAGGCCTGCCGCGCCCTGAAAGCAGAGGGCATCGAGACCGTTCTGCTGAACTCTAACCCCGCTACCATCATGACCGACCCGGACGTGGCCGACCATGTGTATATCGAGCCCATGACGCTGGAAGTCGTGGAGCGCATTCTGGACATCGAAAAGCCGGACTCCGTGCTGCCGAACCTCGGCGGCCAGATGGGCCTGAACCTGTCCATGGAGCTGGCCCGCTCCGGCTATCTGGACCGCACCGGCATCCGTCTGCTGGCCTGCAAGCCCGAGACCATCGACCGTGCCGAGGACCGCGAGCTGTTCAAGGAGACCATGGAAAAGCTGCACCAGCCCATCATCCCCTCTGAGGTGGTGGAGACGCTGCAGGATGCACTGGCCTGCGCAGACCGCATCGGCTACCCGGTCATCGTGCGCCCGGCCTTTACCATGGGCGGCACCGGCGGCGGCATCTGCGAGACCCGCGAAAAGCTGATCGAGATCGGCACCAACGGCCTGCGCCTTTCTCCCATCCATCAGATCCTGGTGGAAAAGTGCATCGCCGGCTGGAAAGAGATCGAGTACGAGGTGATGCGCGACCACAAGGGCAACGTGATCACCGTATGTAACATGGAGAACCTCGACCCCGTGGGCATCCACACCGGCGACTCGGTGGTCGTGGCTCCCTCCCAGACCCTGACCGACCACGAGTACCAGATGCTGCGTACCGCTGCACTGGATATCATCACCGAGCTGGGCATCGAGGGCGGCTGCAACTGCCAGTTCGCCCTGAAGCCGGACAGCTTCGACTATGCGGTCATCGAGGTCAACCCCCGCGTGTCCCGCTCCTCCGCGCTGGCCTCCAAGGCTACCGGCTACCCCATTGCCAAGGTGGCCACCAAGATCGCCATCGGCTACACGCTGGACGAGATCACCAACGACGTTACCGGCAAGACCTGCGCCTGCTTCGAGCCTGCGCTGGACTACATCGTGGTCAAGTACCCGAAGTGGCCGTTTGATAAGTTCGTCTACGCCGACAAGTCTCTGGGCACCCAGATGATGGCTACCGGCGAGGTGATGAGCATCGGCAACAGCTTCGAGGCCGCCATGATGAAGGCTGTTTCCTCCATTGAGCTTGGCATGGACACCCTGACCCACAAGCCCTTTGAGGAGCTGACCGACGAGGAAGTGGTGGAGCATATGCACGTTCAGGACGCCGAGCGCGTATTCTGCGTGTACGAGGCACTGAAGCGCGGCATCGACCACAAGGTCATCTACGATATCACCAAGATCGACTGGTGGTTCCTTGATAAAATGCAGCATCTGGCAGATCTGGAAAAGGGTCTGGCACAGTGCAACGGCCAGCTGTCTCTGGAGCAGTACAAGACTGCCAAGAAGTACGGCTTCCAGGATAAGACCATCCGCCGTCTGGCACAGGTGGACACCCTGCCCGTGGAGAACTACCGCGCCGGCTTCAAGATGGTGGATACCTGCGCTGCCGAGTTCTCGGCAAATACTCCTTACTTCTACTCCACCTACAACGGCGACAACGAAGCTGCAGGCTTCATCGCTGAGAAGGAAGCCGAGACCGCAGCTAAGGGCGAGCCTAAAAAGAAGAAGGTTCTGGTCTTTGGCTCCGGCCCCATCCGCATCGGTCAGGGCATCGAGTTCGACTACTGCTCTGTGCACTGCGTATGGACGCTGAAAAAGAACGGCTGCGAGGCCATTCTGGTCAACAACAACCCCGAGACCGTCTCCACCGACTTTGATACCGGCGACCGCCTGTACTTCGACCCGCTGAACCCGGAGAGCGTGGACAACATCATTGCCACCGAAAAGCCGGATGCCTGCGTGGTGCAGTTCGGCGGACAGACCGCCATCAAGCTGGCCAAGCACATGGACGAGATCGGTCTGCCCATTCTGGGTACCCCGGCGGACGCCATCGACGAGGCCGAGGACCGCGAGCGCTTTGACGAGCTGCTGGAGCGCTGCAACATCCCCCGCGCCCCGGGCCGTACTGTGTTCAATCTGGACGAGGCTCTGGCCGCTGCCGAGGAGATCGGCCTGCCGGTGCTGATGCGTCCCTCCTATGTGCTGGGCGGTCAGAACATGATCGTGGCCTACAACAAGGCGGATATCATCGAGTACATGGGCGTTATCACCGAGCACGTCGATATGGATCACCCGGTGCTGCTGGATAAGTACATCATGGGCACCGAGTGCGAGGTGGACGCCATCTGCGACGGCGAAAACTTCCTGATCCCCGGCATCATGGAGCAGGTGGAGCGCACCGGCGTGCACTCCGGCGACTCCATCTGTGTCTACCCGGCACAGCACCTGACGCAGGACGAGATCGACACCATGGTGGACTACACCGGCCGCTTTGCCCGCGAGCTGCACGTCACCGGTCTGGTCAACGTGCAGTACGCCGTCTCCCATGGCCGTGTGTACGTCATCGAGGTGAACCCCCGCTCCTCCCGTACCGTGCCGTACATCTCCAAGGTCACCGGCGTGCCCATGGTGGATCTGGCCGTGCGCTGCTGCCTGGGCGAGAAGCTGACGGATATGGGCTACGGCACCGGTCTGCACCCCAACGCCCCCTATGTGGCGGTAAAGGTGCCTGTGTTCAGCTTTGAAAAGCTGCACGCCGTGGATACCCAGTTCGGCCCCGAGATGAAGTCCACCGGCGAGGTGCTGGGCATTGCGCCCAACTACCACGATGCCCTGCTCAAGGGCTTGATCGGTGCAGGCTACACCTTCAAGACCCCCGGCCCGGGCAGCTGCTGCATCTTCACCGTGAAGGACAGCGACAAGCCCGAGTTCGTGGATATTGCATGGAAGCTGAAGGATATGGGCTACAAGCTCTACGGTACCTCCGGCACCTGTGCATGGCTCAACAAGCATATGGTCCCCTGCAACGAGGTGCGCAACATCTCCGGCGAGGCACCCAACATCGTGGACCTGCTGCAGAGCGGTCTGGTGGACTATGTGTTCTCCACCAGCGCCAAGGGTCGTGACCCCCGGCGCGACTCCGTCCGTCTGCGCCGCAAGGCCGTGGAGCTGAGCATCCCCTGCATCACCGCAGTGGATACCGCCGCTTCTCTGGTGGACTGCCTGCGCAGCGAGCACAGCCTGGCGAACATCCCGCTGGTGGATATTGCTACCCTGTACCGCGGCAAATAAGCCGTAACACCCGCATAAAACAGCCCTTTACAGCGCCTGCCGAAACGGTGGGCGCTGTATTTGTGCGGAGTGCACGGAACTGAATGTGGTTCGTGCGCAATA
>CAKTCY010000105.1 GCA_934540955.1 uncultured Faecalibacterium sp. | reverse complement strand
GGCGGGGTGATATTGCCGATGCACAGGTTGTACACGAGGATCAGACCGAACTGGATGGTGCTCATGCCAAAGCTCTGGCAGATGGGCAGGAACAGCGGGGTGAAGATGAGGATGGCCGGGGTCACATCCATGAAGGTGCCGGACACCAGCAGGATCACGTTCATGATGAGCAGGATGATGTACTTATTGCTGGTCAGGCTCAGCAGGGCTGCCGCCACGGCATCCGGGATCTGCAAAAAGGCCATGACCCAGCCCAGAATGTTGGAAACACCCACAAGGAACACCACCATGCCGGACATCTTGGCAGAGTCCACGATGATCTTCCACAGGCTCTTCAGGTTGATGGAGCGGTAGCAGAAAGCAAGGATCAGGGCATAGACAACGGCAATGGCAGAGCCCTCGGTGGCAGAGAACACACCGCCGATGATGCCGCCGATGACCACGATGATCAGGGACAGGGAAGGCAGAGCGCGCAGGGTGCAGATGCCGAGATTTTTCCAGTCAAACCTGCCGGGGGTGCCCTTGTACCCCAGCTTGATTGCCAGCAGAACGCCCACCACGCAGCAGCACAGTGACCAGATGATGCCGGGAATGTAACCTGCCATGAACAGCGCAGCCACAGAGGTGCCGCCGGACGCCAGCGAGTAGGTGATCAGGGCGTTGGACGGCGGGATCAGCAAACCGGAGCAGGAGGAAGCAGCATTGGTGGCAGCGGTCACGGCGGGGTCGTAGCCCTGCTCCTCGGCACCGTCGCGAATCATGGAGCCAACGGCAGCAGCCGCAGCGGATGCCGAGCCGGAGATGGCACCGAACAGGGCGTTGGTGCCGATGTTGGTCACCAGCAGTGCGCCGGGCAGCTTGCCCAGAATGGCCATGACGAAATCCACCAGACGCTTGGCGATGCCGCCCTGATTCATGATATTGCCCGCCAGAATGAAGAACGGGATGGCGGTAAGGCTGAACTTGCTCATGCCCACAAAGGTGCGCTGAGCAGCTGTCAGCACAGCCACGTTCAGGTCGATGGAAGAAAGGATGGCAGTCAGAGAAGAGACTGCAATGGCGTACGAGATAGGCACGCCGAGAAACAGCAGCACCAGCAGCACTGCCAGGATCACGAGTAATGCTTGAATTGCCACAGCTTAGTCCTCCTTGTTTTCCTTGTCAGCATCGGCAGCCATTTCGGCTTCCACCTTTGCAAAGTCTGCATCCTCCGGGGTATCCAGACAGATGGAGCCGTTGGCGATGCCGATAATGTTCAGCACGGAATACACCAGAATGATCACGCCGCAGATGGGCATGACCCAGTAGAACACGCCCACGGCAACGCCCAGCGAGGAGGTCTGCTGTCCCATAGCCAGCTGGGACACCTGAAAACCGCCGAACACCAGAATGGTCGCGGAGAAGATAAAGGCGATGACCTCGGCAAAGATGTGGAACGCCTTGCGCATGGTGGGGTTGAAACGGTCCACCAGCACGGGAATGTTCATGTGGCCGCGCTCGCCGGAGACGATGGTGGCACCCAGCATGGTGCTCCAGCCGAACAGATAGCCTACCAGCTCTTCCGACCATGTGGAGGGAGCGTTGAAGATATAACGCACGATGACCTGATAGGTGGTCAGCACCACCATGACCGTCATGCTCAGACCTGCCAGCAGGTTGAGCACCTTGTTCAGGGTATTTCTCAGTTTTTCCATGATGCTCCTCCTCAGTCCGCAGTATGGGCAGCGTTGTGCTGCTGGATCAGGTCATAAATGGGCTGCAGCTCCGGGTTTGCTGCCAGCACGGAATCGTGCAGGGGAGCCATAGCCTCCTGGAACGGTGCAGTGTCCGGGTAAATAAAGTTGACGTGCTGCTCGTTCTCGGCCTTATCTTTGGCTTCGGCTACAGCATCCTCCCAAGCGTCCTGCTCGGTGCTCTTTACGATCTGGAAGCCCTCTTCAAAAATCGCACGCTCCTCGTCGCTGAGCTCGTTCAGGAAGGCGTAGTTTGCCACCAGCAGATCCGGCACCATCTGGTGCATATCGTAGGAGTAATACTTGCAGATATCGCCGTGACCGTTATCGGTCAGTGCCAGCTCGTTGTTCTCGGCACCATCCAGAATACCGGCCTGCAGCGCGGTGTACACATCGCCGAAGCCCATGGGGGTAGCGGTGCCGCCCAGCAGACGCATCATTTCCACGTTGGTGGGCGACTGCTGCACGCGGATCTTCAGACCCTTCAGGTCGGAGGGCTGGTTGATGGGGGTCTTGATGGTGTAGAAGTTGCGGGTACCGGCATCCAGCCATGCCACCGTTTCCAGACCGGCCTTGGAAGTGGTCTTGAAAATGGGGTCTGTCACCTCGGGGTCGTCCATGGCCTCGTGGTAGGCTTCCACGCTGGAGAACAGGTAAGGCAGGTTGAAGATCTGGTATTTGGCGCTGAAGGTCTCCATGATGGCAGTGGACGCCACCACAAAGTCGATGGCACCGGTCTGGGTCAGCTGCACCATTTCGGTCTGGGAGCCCAGCAGCTCGCTGGGATACACTTCCACGCGGTACTTATCGCCCAGCTTCTCGTTGATGTAGTTGGCAAAGGCTTCCAGTCCCAGATGATCCGGGTGGGTCTGGGACTGCACATGGCCGATGCGCACGATCTTGCGGTCGTCATCGGAGCCGGCGCCGCAGCCGGTAAGCATCATGCTGCTGGTCAGTGCCGCCGCGCCCATCAGCGACAGAAACGTTCTTCTCTTCATGAATTGCATCCTCTCTTTTCGCGCTTTTCTATGATTTTATTTTAACAACTTGTTCATTTTTGCGAAACCGGATTATTTTGTGAAACGCAGCACGATTTTGTCTTTGTTGTATCCAAGTACAATTTTTGTGTTTTGCGGACGAAAGAAACTGGCAAAAACTAAAAAGCACCCGTTCCTCTCCCGCTTACAGGCAGGAGAAGAACGAGCGCTTCTTTGAATCCGATTTATCCCTGTACCGCTTTTTCCGCTGCGGCTGCGCGGTATTCCGAAGGGGTCTGGCCGGTCAGGCGCTTGAACACCCTTGTAAAATAGTTGGCGTCGCTGTAACCCACAGCAGCGCCGATATCCTTCAGGCTCATGCGCGGGTCCAAAATCAGCTGGCGCGCCCTGTTCACCCGGTATTCGTTCAGGTAGGCCGAAAAGTTCACCTTAAAGCACTGCTTGAACAGCTTGCAGAAGTAGGCGTCCGAGTAGCGCAGCGCAGCGGCGGCATCCTGCATGGAGATATCCTCCCCATAGTGGGCGTCGATAAAACGGCTGATCTCCGCCCGGATGATGGCGGTGCGCATATCCTCGTCCTCTTCCCGGCGGAGGGGCTGTGCAGGCGCAGGGGGCTGTGCCGGGCGGGCAGGCAGCTGCACCGACACCTGCCGGATGGCATCCTCCACCGCGAATACCAGCTCCTGCTCGTTGTAGGGCTTGAGCAGATAGTCCATCGCCCGCACAGAGATCGCCTGCCGCGCATAGTCGAACTTATCAAAGCCGGTCAGGAACAGGATGGCGCAATTTTTGTCTGTTTCGCGGATCTTGCGCGCCACCTCCAGCCCGGTGAGACCCGGCATTTCAATGTCCAGCACAGCCACCTGCGGCGCTTCGCGGGCAAAAATTTCCA
>CAKTCY010000104.1 GCA_934540955.1 uncultured Faecalibacterium sp. | reverse complement strand
TGATGATGGACGAGGAGCAGGACAAGATGCGCCGCACCCAGCACAACAAGATCTTTGTGGCAAGCCCCCGCACCATTGATCTGGCCGAGTTCTACGAGCAGCTGCAGGCGCTGGAAGCCGCTGCTGCCCACAACGATGAGGGCGTGGTGCGCCAGCTGGCGGCTATGATCCCCACCTTTACCCCCACCCGGGAGAACCTGAAGCTATAACTGCTTGAACTGCGGCACTGGGCCGCATGGAATAGACCGCAGACCGGAAAATGCCTGGCTGCGCAAAACGAGAGGGATGTTATTATGGAAAAGAAACCGTTTCTGACCGAGGCGATGGCACAGCAGATCATCGAGGATGTGCCCACGCCGTTCCACGTCTACGACGAGAAGGGCATCCGGGAGAATGTCCGCCGCATCAATAAGGCCTTCAGCTGGAACAAGGGCTTCAAGGAGTATTTTGCGGTCAAGGCACTGCCCAACCCCGTTATCCTGCAGATCCTCAAGGAGGAGGGCTGCGGTGTGGACTGCTCCTCCCTGACTGAGCTGATGCTCAGCGAGGCCTGCGGCTTTACCGGCCACGACATCATGTTCTCCTCCAACCAGACCCCCGTGGAGGATATGCAGAAGGCCTACGAGCTGGGCGCCTACATCAATCTGGACGACGCCACCATGGTGGAGTTTCTGGAGCGGGTGGCCGGTGTGCCGCAGGAGATCTTCTGCCGCTATAACCCCGGCGGGACCTTCCAGCTGGGCGAGAGCGAAGAGGGCTTTCAGGTCATGGACAAGCCCGGCGATGCCAAGTACGGCATGACCGAGCAGCAGATGATCGACAGCTACAAAAAGCTGATGCAGAAGGGTGCAAAGCAGTTCGGCATCCATGCGTTCCTTGCCTCCAACACCATCTCGGACGCCTACTACCCCGAGCTGGCTGCTATCCTGTTCCGGCTGGCTGTCCGGGTGCAGCAGGCTACCGGTGCCCATATCAGCTACATCAACCTGTCCGGCGGCGTGGGCATCCCTTACCGCCCGGAGCAGACCGAGAACGACATCATGGCCATCGGCGAGGGTGTGCGCCAGAAGTTTGAGGAGATCCTTGTGCCCGCCGGCATGGGCGATGTAGCCATCTTCACCGAGATGGGCCGCTTTACCACCGGCCCCTACGGTGCACTGGTGTCCACCGTCATCCACGAAAAGCACATCTATAAGGAGTACATCGGTCTGGACGCCTGCGCCGCAAACCTGATGCGCCCCGCCATGTACGGCGCTTACCACCACATCACCGTGCTGGGCAAGGAGAACGAGCCCTGCGACCACAAGTACGACGTGGTGGGCGGTCTGTGCGAGAACAACGACAAGTTTGCCGTTGACCGGATGCTGCCCAAGATCGACATCGGGGATATCCTTTACATCCACGATACCGGTGCCCACGGCTCTGCTATGGGCTACAACTATAACGGCAAGCTGCACTGCGCCGAGGTGCTACTGTGCGAGGACGGCTCTCACCGGCTGATCCGCCGCGCCCAGACCCCCCGCGATTACTTTGCAACGCTGGACTTCCTGCCCTTTATGAAGCCCCTGTTTGAGGACTGATCCGCCTTTTGTATTCTGATAAAAAGAGGTATGACCCATGTTTTTTGGCTTTCAGCTTACCCTTGGCCTGATGATGGCCTTTTACGGTTTTTCGGTGATGAAAAATCCCCGCGTGTGGGGCGATCAGGGGCGCAGGGCGGTCAAGGCCGAAAACTTTGAGGAATACTGCCGCCAGAATGGCCAGTTCTTTTTAAAGGCAGGCTGCGTTGTGGCGGTGATCGGTGCACTGGATGCCCTGATCACACTGGACGCTCTGTTGTACGCACTGCTGTACATTTTTGGTCTGGCGTTTGCCTTCTACCCCCTTACCCGCTGGTGCAAGCAGAACGAGGGCTTCTCTTGGCCGTGGCCGCACGTTCAGAGCGAGAAAAAGCGCATTAAAGAGCTGCGCCGCGAACAGCAGGCACAGGAGAACGAGGAAAAAGGGGAGAAGTGATCCCCCGGATATAGCATAGAGCGCAAAAGAACAGCTCCCGGTCACGCCGCTTAACGTGACCGGGAGCTGTTTTAGTTTACTGGATAAGCGGGCGCTTACTCGGCGTCCTTCGGGTCGGTCATCAGCTCCTTGATGCTGGGCACAACACCGCCCAGATTCTGCAGCTCGGAGGGGATGATGATCTTGGTGGCCTTGCCGTTGGCAACCTTCGCCAGCGCCTCAAGGCTGCGGATGGCCAGCACCTTGTCGCTGGGCATGGCCTCGTTCAGCAGACGGATGGCATCGGCGTTGGCCTTCTGCACAGCCAGAATGGCCTGTGCCTCGCCCTCGGCCTCCAGAATGCGCTGCTGCTTCACGGCATCGGCGCGCAGGATGGCGGCTTCCTTTTCGCCCTCGGCGGCGGTGATGGCGGCCTGCTTTTCACCGTCTGCCTTCAGGATGACGGCGCGCTTCTCGCGCTCGGCCTTCATCTGCTTCTCCATGGCTTCCTGAATCTCCCGCGGCGGGATGATGTTCTTCACCTCCACGCGGTTCACCTTGATGCCCCACTTGTCGGTGGCTTCGTCCAGGATGGCGGTGATCTTGCCGTTGATGACATCGCGGCTGGTCAGGGTGTGATCCAGCTCCATCTCACCGATGATGTTGCGCAGGGTGGTGGCAGAAAGGCTCTCGATGGCGGCAATGGGCTGGTTGACACCGTAGGTGTACAGCTTTGCGTCCATGACCTGAAAGAACACCACCGTGTCGATCTGCATGGTCACGTTATCGCGGGTGATCACGGGCTGAGGGGGAAAGTCTGCCACCTGCTCCTTCAGGCTTACCTTTTTGGCAATGCGCTCAATAAAGGGGATCTTGACGTGCAGGCCGGCACTCCATGTATCGGAGTAGCTGCCCAGCCGCTCAATGACATACACCTTGGACTGCGGCACGATGACGATGTTGGAAACAATGACCAGCACCAGAACAAAAACAAGCGCAAGGATGACAAAAAACAGAACCATAAGACATCTCCTTTGTCAGGTCGTTGTGTGGGGGTTACGGCTTTCGGTCAGAACAGGCTCTACGATGAGCAGGGTGCTGTGAATCTCGGTAACGCGGCAAAGCGCACCGGGCTCAAGGGTGTCGCCGGGGGTGGCGCAGCGGGCGTTCCAGTCCACGCCGTCCAGCCGTACCCGGCCGGGGACTTCGGCAGTGACAGGGGAAAGCACGATGGCCTCCCGTCCCAGATTGCGGTCGCCGTTGGTGGCGGTATGCTTTCGCCGCAGCTTTGCCGCCAGCGGGCGGAAGGCTGCAAGGCACAGGATGCTTACCACCAGAAAGACCACCGCCTGCACCCGGAGCGACCCGGTGAACACACAGCACAGAAGTGCGGCGGCAGAGCCGATGGCAAACCAGATGGAGGTCATATTAAAGGTACTGGCCTCCAGTGCCAGAAAGCCCACGGCTGCAGCCAGCCAGAGAATAGGGGAGATCTGCATGGTATGTTACCTCCTTATGCTGCTATTATACGGCATCCCCTTGGGGGAAGGTCAAGGGCTTTTTACTGGAACGTTGCACAGAAAACAAAATATAGACAAAAATGGAAAAGAAAGGATGAAAATGGGACAGCAAAACACCCAAACGGTGCTTCGCTGTCCCGAAAAATTG
>CAKTCY010000103.1 GCA_934540955.1 uncultured Faecalibacterium sp. | reverse complement strand
ATGCAGCAATATCTGGAAGCCGGAAAAGTTGTTACCACCCACGGTGTGCGCGGGGAAATGAAGCTGGAGCTTTGGTGCGACGGGGTGGATTTTTTGAAAAAAGTGGGCCGTCTGTACCCTTCGGCACAGGGCGGCAAGGCGTATAAGATCCTTTCCATCCGTCCGCAGGGGCAGATGGCGCTGCTCCAGCTGGAAGGGGTCAGCGATATGGATGCCGCCCGGGCGCTACGCGGGCAGGTGTTCTACTTTGACCGCAACGATGTCACCCTGCCCGCAGGCCGGTGGTATGTGGCAGACCTCATCGGGTGTGAGGTGCGGGACGCCGACACCGGCAAGGTGTACGGCGTGGTGACCAGCGTGGACCACCCGGGTGCGCAGGATATCTACACCGTCAAGGCACCCGGCGGCAAGGAGTATATGTTCCCCGGGGTGGACGCCTTCCTGAAAGAGCGCAACCCGCCGGAGGGGTATATCCTTGTCACCCCCATCCCCGGCCTGTTGGATGACGATTTTGACAGCGAGCGGGAGGAGGAGTAAGCCATGGGAATGCGTGTGGATATCGTGACCCTGTTCCCGGAGATGTGCCAGCAGGTGCTGGACGCCAGCATCATCGGCCGGGCGGCAAAGCGGGGCTATATTGAGACCCACTGCCACCAGATCCGGGACTATACCCTGAATAAGCAGAAGCAGACCGACGATTACCCCTACGGCGGCGGCTGCGGCATGGTGCTGTACGCCCAGCCCATCGCGGACTGCCTGCGGGCGGTGCAGCGCGAGGTGGCCCAGCAGGGACGCCCCGCCCCGCATATCGTGTTCCTGACGGCGGGCGGACAGCGCTACACCGAGGAGCACGCAAAGCGCTTGGCACAGTACGACAACCTGACGCTGGTCTGCGGTCACTACGAGGGCATTGACGAGCGTGTCATCGAGGCTTTTGCGGACGAGGAGATCTCCATCGGTGATTATATCCTGACCGGCGGTGAGCTGGCCAGCCTTGTGGTGGCAGACAGCGTGCTGCGCCTGAAGCCCGGCGTACTGGCCGAGCAGAAGGGCTACGAGGAGGAAAGCTACTGGGACGGTCTGCTGGAATACCCCCAGTACACCCGCCCCGAGGTGTGGGAGGGTCGTGCCGTGCCCGAGGTGCTGCTGGGCGGCGACCACGCAAAGATCGAAGCATGGCGCGGCGAGCAGAGCCGCACCCGCACCCGTCTGCGCCGCCCGGAGCTGTACGAGCAGTGGTGCACGAGCCACCCCATTGCCGAAGTGCCCAAGTGGAAGCGGGGCGAGAATGTCCGGCTGGTAAAGACCGCCGAGCAGCTTGCCGCCGCCGCAAAGCTGTTTGCCGAGGGACGGCAGGCTGTCTGCGCCGACAACTGGACGCCGGAATACTGCCGCACCCTGACCGAGCCGCAGTTTTTGCTGCAATTGCAGCAGGAAAAGGCGGCGGGCTGGGTGTGCTACCTGCACACCACCAAGGACGTGCCGGACGGCATGGTGTGCGTCAGCCACAAGGCGGGGCATATCGAGCACCTGTTCGTCACGGAAAAAGCCCGGGGCAACGGCATCGGTGCAAAGCTGCTGGATTTTGCCCGCAAAAAGCTGCCGGAGCACGCACACCCGGTGCTGAGCGTGCTGAACACCAACACCCGCGCCATTGCGCTGTATACCCGCATGGGCTGGCAGCTGGACGGCAGCACCAGTCTGGAATTTGACCCGCAGCAATACCCCACCGTGACGCGTAAATGCGCACTGGTGCAGATGCGCTACGCAGGCCCTGTGCAGGAGTGAGCCGCACCGGAAATGTCGGTGAAAATACACAAAATTCAGAGGAAAACTCCCTGGCGGTCTAAAGGTTGTTGAAAACTTTTGTATTACCCCTCTAACCTTCGGGGTATAATTTTATTATCTTTGTACAAAACCTGAAAAATGCTCCCGGTTTCATTGGGAAAAGCGCCAAAAATGCAAAAGGGGGCTGTACAACCGTATCGACTTGCGCTAAAATGAGTGTAACACAACAGGCACACTATGCTTTTGTACACCAAAACGATATTAGATAGGAGCGCTTTACTATGTACGTAAAAGAAGTTACCGTTGAAAATCAGGTTGGTCTGCACGCTCGTCCGGCTACCTTCTTTATCCAGAAGGCAAACGAGTTCAAGTCTTCCATCTGGGTCGAAAAGGAAGAACGCCGCGTGAACGCAAAGAGCCTGCTGGGCGTTCTGTCTCTGGGTATCGTTGGCGGCACCACCATCCGCATCATCGCTGACGGCGCTGATGAGCAGGCTGCCGTGGACGGCCTGATCAAGCTGGTGGAGTCCGGCTTTGCAGAGTAAGTCTGTATCACAAGCAACAGAAAGCGGCGGGGGCTCCCTGCCGCTTTTTTGATAAGCTTTTTTACGGGAAGAAGGAGGGCTTTTTATGAGCGAGAAAAACAAACAGCGAATGGAAAAGTTCGTGGCACTGTGCGATTCCGGCAAGCCGTGGTATGTGTTCCTTGTTCTGTTCAGCCTGCTGCTGGCGGCAAACGCCCTGCTGGAGCTGCTCACCGAGCAGCGGGTCAAGAGCTGGGTATGGCTGCTCAACGCGGCGGGCATCGTGGGCTGCGTGGCCGATATCTTCCACTGCAAAAACCTCCGGGCTGCCAAGGCTGAGGACGAAAACGCATGACCAAGGCCGAGCTCTACCAAAAAGCCTGTATGCTGCCGCTGCTGCCCGGGGTGTATATCATCCGGGACAAAAGCGACACCATCATCTATATCGGCAAGGCCAAGCGCCTGCGCATCCGGGTAAGCCAGTATTTCCGCGAGGGCGTGCCCCACGATAACAAGGTCAGCCAGATGATCGCCCACGCCTACGCCTTTGACGTCATCGTCTGTCAGAGCGAGTTCGAGGCGCTGGTGCTGGAAGCCAGCCAGATCAAGGCGCATACGCCCAAGTACAACATCCTGCTCAAGGATGACAAGGGTTACAGCTATATCCGCGTCACCCGGGAGGACTGGCCGCGCCTTTCCTTCACCCTGCAAAAGGAGGAGGACGGGGCGGAGTATATCGGCCCCTACACCTCCAGCTTTGCCGCACGGCAGATGGCAGAAACGGCCATGGATGCCTTTTTGCTGCCGCGCTGCTCCAAGCGCTTTCCGCAGGAGATCGGCAAGGGACGTCCCTGCCTGAATGCCCATATCGGCAAGTGCATGGCGGTGTGCAGCGGCAAGATCAGCTGTGAGACCTACAATCAGGCGGTCAAAAACGCGGTGCACCTGATCCGCTACGGCAAAAAGGATATCCTGAAAACTCTCAACGAGCGGATGCAGGAGGCCTCCGACCGGCTGGAATTTGAGACCGCCGCCCTTCTGCGGGACCAGATCAACGCTATCACCAAGCTGACGGCAGGGCAGAAGGTGGTGGTAGACCCGGACGTGGAGATGGACGTGGTGGCGCTGGCGGGCACGCCGGACAGTGTGTGCGCGGCGGTGCTGCGCTTCCGGGAGGGACGGCTGACCGACAAGCGGGAGTTTCTGTTCCACGATACCTCGGATATCGACGCGGTGCGGGAGGAATTTCTGCCCCGGTACTATCTGGACGATGAACAAATTCCAAAGATC
The DNA here is from genome assembly GCA_934540955.1 of uncultured Faecalibacterium sp. Classification (GTDB taxonomy): domain Bacteria; phylum Bacillota; class Clostridia; order Oscillospirales; family Ruminococcaceae; genus Faecalibacterium. Next base: position 62 of record CAKTCY010000103.1, on the reverse strand, counting down.
ATCGCGGTGGACGCGCTGCCGCCGGACGTGGATGCCTTGCAGCAGGCGCTGAACCAGAAGCG
>CAKTCY010000102.1 GCA_934540955.1 uncultured Faecalibacterium sp. | reverse complement strand
CAGATGCACATCCGGGCGGTGGTGTTGATCTCGCCCAGCAGGCTCAGATCCATCTGGATGTTGCAGGTCACGGTCAGCGCCTTGTTCACATCGCTGCCGGTCAGCACCGAGGCAGGCAGGTTTTTGATGGTCAGGATGCCGTTGCCCTTTTCGATCTCGCCGGTCAGGGTGCCGGTGTAGGTCACATCGCCGATGGTCAGGCCGCTCAGGCAGCCGGTCACGTTGAGCTTGGTCACCTGCTTGACGGGCAGCGTCAGGGTGTAGGTGCCGTTGGACTGGCGGGTAAGGGTAGCTTCGCGGTCGGAATCAATACCGGAGTTGGCCATGGATTCCTTATCGGACTTTTCCTTCCAGAATTTGACCCCAACGGGGGTATTCGCAGCGGCAGAAGCGCCCAGCGTAAGCATACAGAACATCAGCAGCGTCAGCAGGGCAGCGCCGGTACGTTTTAAGGCAGTAGTCATGGTTTTATCCTTTCTGCCGCAGCTGCGGCATGGCGAAACAGAGTATATGATGCTCCATAAGGTACTGATTTGTCAATACTAACATAGCATGACCGGACGGCCTTGTCAATGCGTCTTGGCAGTCTTTCACAAAAATGTTGCGAATCCATCACAAAATGTGGAAGGTGCGATAAAAAAGGACGCTGCAGCATTGCAGCGTCCTTTGAACCGGGAGGACGATTTGGAATGGCCGCCGCGTGCGCTCTGGCCATGTTCAGCGGAAAGAGTATTTTTATTTGTAGTTCCGAAACGCCTGCGGGCGTTGCGGAACTACTTTTTCACGGAAGGGGTCATAGAAGAAAACGGCATCTGCTGCAAAAATCTGCCATTCGCGTCATGCAAAAAGGGGCTGCTGCGCGGTGCAGCAGCCCCTGAGGGTTACGTTATAGCGGCTCAGACCTCAAAGTCGGGGTCGTCCTTCAGCATATGGATGTTGGACATGAAGGCGCTCTGCTCGGGGTCGGTGAACTCGGCCTCCTTCACATACTTGTTCAGCACAGCTGCGGTGCGCACGGGGTCGGCAATGGTACCGGCACCGCCGATGCAGCCGCCGGGGCAGCCCATGCCCTCCAGCAGGTAGCCGTTGTACTTGCCGGCCTTGGCCAGCATCAGCAGCTTCTTGCAGTCGGCCAGACCCTGTGCGGAGGCGATCTTCACCTCCATGTCGGGACGCCATTCCTTGATCTTGTCGGCAACGGCCTTGGCCACGCCGCCGGACTGTGCAAAGCCGCGGCCGGCAGCAGAGGCGTAGCACAGATCCATCTCGGCGGGATCCACCTCCAGATTGTCCAGATCCAGATCCTTTGCCTCGATGATACCGGCCAGCTCCTCAAAGGTCAGCACAAAGTCCACGTCAGAGCGGACGGTGCGGCGGGAGGCCTCCAGCTTCTTGGCGGCGCAGGGTCCGATGAAGCACATACGGGCCTCGGGGTCGGCCTGCTTCATCATGCGGGCGGTGAACACCATGGGGGTCATGGTCATGGAGATGTTCTTGGCAAGGCCGGGGAAGGCGGTCTTTGCCATCATGCTCCATGCCGGGCAGCAGGAGGTAGCCATGAAGTCCAGCTTCTCGGGCACTTCCTCCAAAAAGTCGTGTGCCTCGTCCACGGTGCACAGATCGGCACCGATGGCAACCTCCACCACGTCGCAGAAGCCAAGGGCCTTCAGGGCGGACTTCAGCTTGCCGGTGGAAGCCAGAGAGGGGAACTGGTTGATAAAGGCGGGAGCGACCAGCGCATAGATGCGGTCGCCGCGGTTGAAGCCCTGAATCAGCTGATAGATCTGACCCTTATCGGCAATAGCACCGAAGGGGCAATTCACCAGACACTGACCGCAGGACACGCACTTGCTGTAATCGATCTCGGCACGGCCCAGCTCGTCAGAGTGGATGGCGCCCATGCCGCAGGCAGCGGCGCAGGGACGCTCGGTCTTGACGATGGCGTTGTAGGGGCAGACGGTGACGCAGCGGCCGCACTTGATGCACTTTTCCTGATCGATGGTGGAGCGGCCGCTCTCCCAGGTGATGGCCTTCTTGGGGCACACCTCCATACAGGGGTGTGCAAGGCAGCCCTGACACAGGTCAGACACCTTGACCAGCTTTTCGGGGCAGCGGTTGCAGGCGAACTTGATCACGTTGACCAGCGGGGGATCATAGTACTTATCGGCGATGGAGGCGTCCTCCAGACCGGAGACCACGCTGTTGTGCTCGTCCATGCGGCGGGTGGGCAGACCCATGGCCAGACGCACGCGCTCCTCAACGATGGCACGCTCCAGGAAGATGTCCTTGCGCAGCTTGCCCTCCTCACCGGGGATGATGGTATAGGGGATCTTGCGCATCAGGTGGTTGGCCTGCTCGCCCTTGACGTTGGCGTAAGCCATGCGGGCGACCTCGGTAAACACCTGACGGCGGATCTGGATGACCGTAGTATTGATTCCTCTGAAACTCATTCCAATCTCTCCTTGCTCAGAAACAGCCAAAAAACGGAGCCGCCTGCCCTGTGTGCAGAGCATAAAAACGGCGCTATACGGGCGCGGATGGTACCGTGCTGGTTGCTTACAGCACGCCGGACCCGATAAATCCATCTTCATTTTAACATAAAGACGTGCGTATGGAAAGAGCAAAATACAAAAATCGTTAAAAATTTATTGTATTCATGCGGATGCACAGAATGTACAAGCAAAATGAAAAAATTTCAGCAAAGTGCTGCACGCACCCGCTCGCCGTCGTAGCGGCCCAGCTTTACCCGCACGATCTGCCCGCTCTCGCAGCCGGGGGCAGAGACCACCACCGGGATGTACAGCCGGGTGTAGCCGGTAAACAGCGTACCGGACAGGGGCGTTTCCAGCAGCACCTCGTCCTCGGTGCCCTCAAAGGCAGCCAGTGCCTCGCAGCGCACCTGCTCTGCCACGGCGTTCATGCGGCGGCTGCGCTCCTGCTTTTCCCGCTCGTGGATCTGATCCGGGAAATCATAGGCCGGGGTGCCGCTGCGGCGGGAGTAGGGGAACACATGAACCTTGACAAAGCCGATCTTTTTCAGAAATTCGCAGCTCTCCTCAAAGTCCTCTGCCGTCTCGCCGGGGAAGCCGCAGATGCAGTCGGTGGTAAAGCTGACCGGGCGGCTGCCGTAGGCGGCGCGGAGCTGCTCCACCACCTGTGCATATTCCTGCGCGGTGTACACCCGGCGCATCCGGCGCAGGGTAGCGGTGCAGCCGCTCTGCAAGCTCAGGTGGAACTGGGGGCAAAGCTTGTCCACCGCCGCTAAGCGGGAGATAAATTCCGGAGTGAGCATATCGGGGTCAAGGCTGCCTAGACGGATGCGCTCAATGCCCGGCACCTGTGCGCATTTTTCCACCAGCTCCACAAGGTTCGTGCCGGTGTCCAGCCCGTAGCTGGGCAGGGAGATGGCGCTGAGCACCACCTCGCGGTAGCCCGCAGCGGCCAGCTGGTGCAGCTCGGCCAGAATGCTCTCCTCGGCACGGCTGCGCACCGGCCCGCGGGCGCGGGGGATGACGCAGTAGGCGCACTGCCGGTTGCAGCCGTCCTCTACCTTGATAAAGGCGCGGGTGTGGGTCTCGAACCGCTCCACCGGCAGCTCCTCGAACTGCTCGCCGCGCTGGTGCGGGGCAATGGCTACGATGCGCTCGTGGCCGTCCAGCAGCTTTTG
>CAKTCY010000101.1 GCA_934540955.1 uncultured Faecalibacterium sp. | reverse complement strand
TGCCGTCCCAGCGCTCGTGGTGCCAGCGGGCGATCTCGTAGGCGGTCTGCAAAAGCGGCTGGTCTGCAAAGCTTTCGGTCTTTTGCAGCATCTCTGCGCCCAGCATACTGTGGGTCTTGATCACCGCAAATTCCTCTGGGGTCAGCCTGCCGGGCTTATTCAGAATGGCTTCGTCAATGCCGATCTTGCCGATATCGTGCAGCGCCGACGCCAGCGGAATGTTATCCTGCTGCTCGGGGGTCAGGTCGTAGCGGTTGGTCAGCTCCATCAGCCGGTGCAGCAGCGTCTCGGTGATGATGCGGATGTGCCGCACATGAGAGCCGGACTCGCCGTTGCGGAACTCCACGATCTGGCTGAGCACGCCCACCAGCACATCGGTGTTCTTTTCGCGGGCGCGGATCTGGTCGGACACCATCTGCACCAGCCGCCGCTGCTTGGCGTACAGCTTGATGGTGTTTGCCACCCGGCGGTAGACGATCTTAGCGTCAAAGGGGCGGCTGACGTAATCGCTTGCGCCCAGCTCGTAGGCCTTGCGGATGACTTCTTCCGAGTCGTCGCTGGAGATCATGATCACCGGCACATCCTCGATGGTGTGGTTGGTGTTCATGGTGCGCAGCACCTCAAAGCCATCCATGACCGGCATGTTGATATCCAGCAGCACCAGCGCGATCTGCCCGGCCTTTTCCCGCAGCAGCTCCAGACACTGCTTGCCGTTCCCCGCTTCCAGAATGCGGTAGTCCTCGCCCAGAATGCTGGCCAGCATCATGCGGTTCATCATGGAATCGTCCACCAGCAGGATGACGGGCTTTTCCACAAAGACATCCTTCTGTGCAGCCAACCGGCTGTCCTGTGTGTCCACCACCACGGCGTCCTTGTGGTTTTTGGCCTGATACATTAAAAGGTCTGCCCGGCGCACCACGTTCTCCATGGGGTCGGCAAGGGTCTGCATCGCGCCACCGATGCTCAGCGAGAGCCGGAAGTGGGGGTAGCCCGGCACCACAGCCTTTTGCGCTGCATCGCGGATCTGCTCCAGCTTTGTCTTGAGGTAATCTGCCGGGATGCCGGGCAGCACCAGCAAAAACTCGTCGCCGCCGTAGCGGATCAGCAGATCCGTCTCCCGGATGCAGCTGCGGATGGCCTTTGCAACGGTTTCCAGCGCCATGTCTCCGGCGTGGTGGCCGTAGGTATCGTTGCAGATCTTGAAATCGTCGATATCCATCAGGGCAATGCCCGCCGGGCCGAGGTTATTGCGCACTACCTCCTCATAATAGCGGCGGTTGAAGGCGCCGGTCAGCGCGTCATGGTTCAGCCGCTGCCGGTAGCGCTTTTCCTTTTCCATGTTCCGGGCGGCGGTCTGGGCAAACTGCGCCTTCTGCTCCTCCATCTGCCGCATCATCCGCAGCAGGTTGCGGTTTGCGGTTTCCAGCGCTTCCTTTTGGGCAAGGTTCTGCTGCTTCAGCTTTTCCCGCAGTTCCACATAGGGGGTGATATCCGTGATGGTGGCTATGATGTAGCTATTGCCGTGCCATACGATCCTATTGGCGGCGCCGGTGACCCAGCGGTAGCCGTTTTTGCCCAGCAGCCGGAAAACGCCGTCTCCGTTTTTAGCGTAGGCCGCGCTGTTTTCTGCGTCCCGGTAGCGCAGCCCGGTCGCCTGATCGTCCGGGTGCACCAGCGGGGCATAGCGGTTATCAAATTTTTCCGCAAACTCTGCCCGCCCCCAGCCCAGTATCTCCAGAAAGCGGTCGCTGATATAAACAAAGGGAAAGCCGTTTTCCGGGTCATCTGCGCAGCAGTGGAAGCCGCCCGGCATATTCTGTGCATAGCGTTCCAGCTGTAGAAGCTCTTCTTTTGTTGTCTCGCCTGTTTCCATCTGGTTTTCCCTGTCTCTTTCTCCGCGCGCCGCCCCTTAGCGGCACGCGGTACACTCTGTTACCGCAATTTGCAAATTCACCTTCCTGTGCGCCCCGCTTTTGAGCGCACTATAACATTTTGATTTTATCATCAAAACCGCCTAGATGCAAGCATTTTTTGCCAGCCTTGCCAATGGAAAGGCGGCATCCATTTCCCTTTACGCCCCTTTCTGTGAAAATGGAATACCGGAGCGTCCGCAGACGCTCCGGTATTCCGAAAACTAAATCATTTTTCCGCTGAAAATGCCCAGCAACGACGACGACCGCCGCCAGTGGCGGAAACAGGGAGGAGTTGTTGGGGCAGCGGCCAGCAAGACGCGAGTGCCGCCCAAGGCACGATGCGGATGCTGGGTGCCGCAACCCGGAAAAAGCGGAGGGCATTCCCAATCGTCCCGCGCAGCAAAAAAGCCGCCGCACAAAAAGTGCAGCGGCTTTGCGGGGCGTCACCTCACAGCCAGCGCTCTGCGATGATCCACCACATACCGGGCAGATTGATCCGACCCAGCAGATGCTCCAATACGATCAGCATGGTATTCTCCCTTCAGACCGTCCGTTTCAGCCGAACAGCCCCTTCAGTAAAATCAGAAGCAGCTTTGTAAAGCTGCCGCCGCCCAAAAGGCTGAGCAGCGGCCCAAGGCTTTGAAACATGGAAGGTTTGCTCCTTTCGTTTCATTCCGTCCCGGCTGCTGCCGGGTGCCGGTCTGCCCTATATACGAACCAGCCCGCCGCAGGATTGCAAAACCAGCCATGGCAATTGCTGGAAAGAAAACCCTCTCAGTCATCGCTGCGCGATGCCAGCTCCCCCGAGGGGGGAGCTTTTGCTCTCTGCCGGTCAGCACAAATAAAGCTCCCCCTTTCGGGGGAGCTGGCAAAGCCGTCAGGCTTTGGCTGAGAGGGTTCAGCGGCTGCCGCCGTTTCCCGTGAAAAAATTGCTTAGAAAGCCTCCATGCCGGGGTAGACGGCGCTTTCGCCCAGCTGCTCCTCAATGCGCAGCAGCTGGTTGTACTTTGCCACACGCTCGGTGCGGCTGGGTGCGCCGGTCTTGATCTGGCAGGTGTTCAGCGCCACAGCCAAGTCCGCAATGGTGGTGTCCTCGGTCTCGCCGGAGCGGTGGGAGCTGATGGCGTTGTAACCGGCCTTGTGTGCCATCTTGATGGCTTCCAGGGTCTCGGAGACCGAGCCGATCTGGTTCAGCTTGATCAGGATGGCGTTGCCCGCACCCAGCTGGATGCCCTTTGCCAGACGCTCGGTGTTGGTCACGAACAGGTCGTCGCCCACCAGCTGCACCTTGCCGCCCAGCTCGCGGGTCATCTGCTGCCAGCCCTCCCAGTCCTCTTCGTCCAGACCGTCCTCGATGGAGATGATGGGGTACTTCTCCACAAGGCTCTTCCAATGTGCGATCAGCTCGGCAGAGGTGAACTCGGTGCCCGCCTTGGGCAGCTTGTAGAAGCCCTTGCCCTTGGGGCTCTTCCACTCGGAGGCAGCGGCATCCATTGCCAGCATAAAGTCCTTGCCCGGCACATAACCCGCCTTTTCGATGGCAGCCAGAATGGTCTCGATGGTCTCCTCGTCGCTGGAAAGATTGGGCGCAAAGCCGCCCTCATCGCCCACGGAGGTAGCCAGACCCTTGGACTTCAGGATCGCAGCCAGCGCGTGGAACACCTCGGCGCACCAGCGCAGCGCTTCCTTAAAGGAGGGTGCGCCCACCGGCATGATCATGAACTCCTGCGTGTCCACGGTGTTGGTGGCGTGTGCGCCGCCGTTCAGGATGTTCATCATGGGCAC
>CAKTCY010000100.1 GCA_934540955.1 uncultured Faecalibacterium sp. | reverse complement strand
AACCCTTTCGGGTTCGAGTACGAACTGTATGGTGGAGAATTAGGGACTCGAACCCCAGACCCCCTGCGTGTGATGCAGGTGCTCTAACCAGCTGAGCTAATCCTCCATATTCGCTTGTGTTATGCGCTCCGAACTGGAACGTGATTATTATAGCACGGCATTTGCCGAAATGCAAGCCCTAATTTAAAATTATTTTACTTTTTTCGAAACACTTTCTCGCCCAGCAAAAACGCCATGCCGGGTGCCGGGCATGCAGCATTACCGCCGGGCAGCCGCACCGACTGCGCCCTGCACAAAAAATGTGCGACAGGCTGTTGCTCTTTGCCTGCAAATCGTGTATACTTGGGGACAGAAAGTTGCATAAGAGAAATCGAGGGATGAATATGCTGACACTTCGCGGGATCATCACGCTGGTAATATTGGCTGTGCTGTTTGCGCTGGCTGTGGTCTGGATCTCCAGACAGGGCGGCTGGAAGGGCGAGGGCTGCAGCGGCAACTGTGCCTCCTGCCACAGCCATTGCGAGGACCCGGACGCCAAGAAAAAATAACCAAAACAGGGCTGCTGCACGAAACACGGTGCAGCAGCCCTGTTTTATGGTTGTACCCCAGAAACGCCCGCGGGCGTTTTTCTGGGGCACTTTTCACGGCTATTTGCTCAGAACGCGCCGCGCTGGGCGGCGTAGACGGCGATGGTGCTCAAAAGATCCTGCAGCGCCTTCTGGTAGGTGGTGCGGCCGATGTGCAGCTGCTCTAAAATTTCGTCCTCCGGGCGCTGCTCAAAAAAGCGCATCCGCAGCAGATCTGCCCGCATGGGGTCGTGCACCTGATAGTAGTCGAGACCCTCATCAATGGCGCTTTGCCAGCGGCGGTTTTCCGGCGTGCGCGCCCAGTGCCGCTCGCCGTACTTGCGCAGGGCGTTCCGGGTCACATCGCGCTGCTCCGGTGTCACTGGCGCTTCCCCCTTTTGGGCAGCTCCAGCGCCGCACTGCGCGAGAACCGGTTCTCGGCATCGAAAAAGCAGGCGTCCCGCTCGGCCATCGTCAGGCCAAGCATGGTGGAAAGCCGCTCGGCCTCGTCCAGCTTGAACTGAGTCTCGCCCAGCAGCTTGTGCCGCAGAGTGTTGCTGCTGATGTGCAGCACACTGGCCACATATTGCAGCTTGTAGCCGCTGTCCTGAATGTAGGTGTAGATCAGATTCGTGTTTGCCATGGCTTCGCTCCTTTTTTGTAATTCGCTGTGTTTGCAACAATCATTGGTTGTATTATACTCCGCTGTTGATTGACTGTCAACCTATTGTTTCCAAAACGCGCTGTAATTGTTGATTTTTAGGAAATTTTCTGCTATACTCAAAGCAGAACACTGTACCACACACCACAACCCATAGTTTTCAGGAGAATCGCCATGTCTGATCTGTCTACCCGTGTCCGTCTGCGCCGGGAGCAGCTGGGTCTTTCGCAGCAGGAGCTTGCCCGGCGCATGGGCTACCGCTCCCGTTCCTCCATCACCAAGCTGGAAAAAGGCATCAACGACCTGCCCCAGTCCAAGGTAGAGGAGCTGGCGCAGGCGCTGGAGACCACCCCTGCCGCCCTGCTGGGGCTGGACGCACCCTGCGCCTGTCCCCTGGGCTTTGAGCCGCTGCCTGCCATGGTACAGGTGCCGCTGATCGGCTCCATCGCCTGCGGCACCCCCATCACCGCCGAGCAGAACATCGAGTGCTATATCGGGGTACCCGCCGCATGGCACGCGGATTTTGCCCTGACCTGCCACGGCGACAGTATGGCCCCCACGATCTGCAACGGGGACATCGTCTGCATCCGCTGCCAGCCCGAGGTGGAGCAGGGCGAGATCGCCGCCGTGCGGGTGGGCGAGGAAGCCACCCTCAAGCACTTCCACCGACAGGGCGATGCCGTGATGCTGCTGGCCGATAACGCCGCTGTCTGCCCGCCCATGTTCTACGCCGGAGAGCAGCTTTCGGAGCTGCACATCGAGGGCAAGGCTGTGGGGCTTTGCCGCGGCCTATAAGATAAGGAGAGAAAGGAGCAGCCCGTGTTCGGCAAAAAGAAAGCATCCCCCTCCTACGACCCCGCCGCCCAGAAGCCGGTGCTGCGGTGCAGCATCTGCACCGGGGAGCAGGTGGCCGGGTTTCAGGAGCTGCACACCGGTCATTTTACCGAGGTGCAGCTGATCCGCAGCCCGCAGGAATTGCAGGCCTTCCGCAGCCGGTACGGCATCCCCGCCGACTGCCCCATTGAAAAGATCTATTGAGCAAGGAGTTCATCATGCAGCAGGCACCCGAAGCCATGACCCTGAAGGTCATTGCCCATATCCATACCGCCTTTCCCACCAAGTTCGGCATCCCGCGCCAGAGCGGGCTGGTAGAGGAACTGCGGGGCGAAATCGTTTTTACCCCGGAATACCGCAACCCCGACGCCCTGCGCGGGCTGGAGGATTTCAGCCACATCTGGCTGGTGTGGCAGTTTTCCGGTGCAGTGCGGGAAAGCTGGTCCCCTACCGTGCGCCCGCCGCGCCTTGGCGGCAACACCCGGGTGGGCGTGTTTGCCACCCGGTCGCCCTTCCGCCCGAACCCTCTGGGACTTTCCAGCGTAAAGCTGGAGGCCATTGAGCAGCGCCCGGACGTGGGGCCGGTGCTCATCGTGCGCGGTGCCGACCTGATGGACGGCACCCCCATCTACGATATCAAGCCCTACATTCCCTACGCAGACTGTCACCCGGACGCCGCCGAGGGCTTTACCGGGCAGACCCGCACCCACCATCTGGAGGTTTCCTGCCCGGAGGCGCTGTGGCAGACCGTACCGGAGGCCGACCGCGCCGCTTTGCAGGGCGTGCTTGCCAGCGACCCCCGCCCCTCCTACCAGCACGACCCGCAGCGGGTGTACGGCATGGAGTTTGCCGGGCTGGAGGTGCATTTTACCGTGGACGGTGCTCAGCTCACCGTGCGGGACATCACCCTGTTATAAAAGGAGCCGTTCATGGAACTGCGGACTGTCAATACCTTTCTGCACATCGCCGAGCTGCACAGCTTTTCCCGCACTGCGCGGCAGCTGGGCTACTCGCAGTCGGCGGTGTCCTCCCAAATTGCACAGCTGGAAGCCGAGCTGGGCACCCCGCTGTTTGACCGCGTGGGCAAAACCGTGCGCCTGACCGATGCCGGGCAGACCTTTTTAGGCTACGCCCGCACCCTGCTGGAAACTGCCCAGCAGGCGCAGGCCGCCTTGCAGCCCGCCCAGCAGGTGCGGGGCAGCCTGCGCATCGCGCTGGCGGATTCCGTATGCAGCACCTTTTTGCCGGGGCTGCTGCAGCGCTACCACGCCCGCTGCCCGCAGGTGGAGCTGGTGCTGCACACCGCTTCCACGGACGAGATGCTGCAATTGCTGAGCACCAATCAGGTAGACCTTGTCTACACGCTGGACCAGCCCCTTTTGCAGCCTGCGCTGGTGCTGGCGGCAGATGTGCCGGAGCCGGTGTGCTTTATTGCGCCGCCGCAGCATCCGCTGGCGCAGGAAAGCACCCTCCCGCTGGACATTCTGCCCCGGCAGGAGTTTCTGCTCACCGAGCGGGGCATGAGCTACCGGGACGCGCTGGACCAGTGCATGGCGGCGCACGGCCTTGCCATTCACCCCTATCTGGAGCTGGGCAGCGCCGCGCTGCTGTGCCAGATGGTGGAGCAGGGCATGGGGCTTTCCTTTTTGCC
>CAKTCY010000099.1 GCA_934540955.1 uncultured Faecalibacterium sp. | reverse complement strand
CCGACATACTCCCCATTCTAAAGCCCACAACTCTGTGGGGCACAAAAGCGATACGCTTGCACTCCCAACTGAGCTACGAGCCCACAAAAAAGCACCCAATTTCTAATGGGGGCAAATGAGCCATAACACCAGATTGCGAATGCAACGCTTGCTCTCCCAGCTGAGCTATAGGCCCATGATGATGACGCTGATAGTGTACCGCGTTTTGGGGCGTTTGTCAAGCGATTTTAGAGAGCGTGAGCGGGGACTTACAAGCGGCCGAGCTGCCAGAAGGCTACGGCGCTGGCGGCGGCTACGTTGAGGGAATCTACCCCATGGGACATGGGGATCTTTACGGTGTAATCGCAGGCGGCGATGGTGCTATTGGCCAGCCCATCGCCCTCGGTGCCCAGCACGATGGCAAGCTTCGGCTCGGCGGCAAGGGCGGGGTCGTCGATGCTGACCGAGCGGTCACTCAGCGCCATGGCAGCGGTCTTGAAGCCCAGCGCGTGGAGCAGGGCACTGCCGTTTTCCGGCCAGTCGGCAGGGCAGGTGCCGATCTGCGCCCACGGCACCTGAAACACGGTGCCCATGCTCACCCGCACCGCGCGGCGGCACAGCGGGTCGCAGCAGGAGGGGGTAATGAGCACGGCGTCCATGTTCAGCGCGGCAGCGCTGCGGAAGATGGCGCCTACGTTGGTGGAATCCACGATGCCCTCCAGCACGGCCACCCGGCGGGCGTGGGCGCATACCTGCTCCACTGTGCGGGGCGCAGGGCGGCGGAAGGCGCACAGCACGCCCCGGGTCAGCGCAAAGCCGGTAAGCTGTGCCAGCAGCTCCCGGTCGGCGGTATACACCGGCGCATCGCCGCAGCGGGTCAAGATCTCCTGCGCCGGGCCGGTGATCTGCTTGCGCTCCATCAGCAGGGAAAGCGGCTGGTAACCGGCGTCCAGCGCCCGGGCGATCACCTTGGGGCTTTCGGCGATAAAAATGCCCTTTTCCGGCTCCAGCCGGTTGCGCAGCTGCGCCTGCGTGAGCCGGGCGTAGATGTCCAGCTCCGGGGCGGTAAGGTCGGTGATCTCGTGAATGACAGGCATGGGAAGGCTCCTTTGAAACAACGTTTTTCCTATTGTAGCACAAGCTGGGACAGAATGCAAAACCCCGGCTTCACATCCGGAGCGGAGCGCCCCTTAGGTGAGCAGCCGGTGCTTGAATGCAAGCGGAGGACAGAAAGGGAAAAGAGGGAAAAGATACCGGTTGAATTTACAGGCCGAACGTGATATTCTAAAGCTGACAGACAGGCGGCGCCGAAAAAACGGCGTTAGATTACCTGAAAGGCTGTCGGAACAACACTTCTTTAGGATTGTAACGGTTTCTCCTGTTTTATACAATAGCAAATAAATTGATAAACAAGGTAAAAACATAGCCCTTGTAGTAAGGAGGAACTGAAATGGAACGCACATTTTCACCCATGATCCGGCAGTATTCTGCCATTGATGGTCTGCAGCAGGCGTATACGCTGGTGTATGCCATGGAGGTAGAGGGTACACAGGGCTGCCGACTGACCCTGTGCCGGGTAGGCAGCCGACAGCAGATGGTCAGCCAGCACATTGCGGCAGCGCCGGAGTTCTGTTACCGGCTCCTGCGCTACCTGTGCGAAAATGGAGTTCAGCCGGAGATCTGGCAGGATGCGGTCACAGACCTGACAAGCGCCCAGCTGGCAGGCGGGAAAGGCGGCGCATGGCGTGAACAGTGAGCGAACAGCCCAACTGCAAGTCGCCCTTGCAAGCTATGACCTGAAGGAGCTGCGTGTTCAGAAGCATTATTTGCAGGAGCAGGGAGCTGCCATTGCCTGCAGCTGCTTTTGCAGCGGCGAAAAGCTGCTGGCGCAGCTGCGGCAGGGTGTACATTACGATACCGTGGTGCTTTGCAGTGAACTGGTGGATATGTCCGCAGAGCAATTTGCCCGGCAGCTGTACCAGCTGAAGGAGCGGCCGCCGCTGCTGGTAGAGAGCCATGGCCGCAGCAGCGACACGACCCCGCAAAAGCTCCGCGATGGTTACTACTGCGTAGAGGGCGCGGAGCTGAAAAAGCTGCTGTGGCAGCTTTACCGGATGCCCGGGCAGCGGAACCGGCAGCTGGAGCAGCAGTGCAGCCGACTGTACGCAGCGTGGGGCGTCCCGCAGGGGGATGTCAACGCCGGGTATCTTTTCTGCGCGGTCAGCATCGTGTGCAGCACCAGACAGAAGCTGGCGATCCGCAAGGAGATCCTGCAGGCGGTGAGCGAGCAGTTCGAAACATCGGTCACTGCCGTGGAAAGCGGCATCCGCCGGATGGTGGATCAGCTGGAGGAAAAGCAGACCCCTGCATGGCTGGCGTTTAAAGCCGACACAAGGCTGGGCAGCGGCAAGCCCACCACCGGCAAGCTGATCTATGCGGTCCGGGATGTTGTGCAGCGGCAAAATCCCAAAACTGTGCCGCCCACCCGCCCGTAAGGGCTGCGGCATTTGGAACACTGCCGGTATTCTTCTGAGAAAATAGCATCGCCGGGGAGGCAGAGCAATGGAGCAGCAAAGGACAGAAAGGCGGTTGATCACGGCAGAACAGCAGAAGCGGATCGAGGAGAGCTGCTTCCGCTCGCTGGCGTTGATCGGGCGCAACTGTGAATATCTGGAGCAGCATTTTGACCGCACCGGTGCAGACGAGCCTACCCGGCAGGCGGTGGCAGATATCAACACCGCTGCCGTGCAGCTGGATCGCACCCTCAGCGAGGCCATCACCCTGCTGGAGTTTCTGCGCGAGGACACAAGGCCGCAGCTGTACCCCATTGACCTGTGCGAGCTTTTGCGGCAGGTGGAGGCACAGGCCGATATGATCCGGGCGCAGCTTGGGGTGGATATCCGGCTGGACTACGGCGGGAGCACCGTTTGCTGCGTAATGGCAGACCATAGAGATGCAGAGCTGCTGTGTCTGCATCTGCTCTCCAATGCGCTGCGCGCCAGCCGGGAGGGCGGCAGCGTCAGCATTGCGCTGTACAGCACCCAGACAGGCTGGCAGCTGACGGTCACCGATGAGGGCTGCGGCCTGCCCGGCGAGGATGCGCAGGCGGCGCTGGAAAACCGCCGCAGCTTTCTGGGCGGGGCACAGCTGGGGCTGCTGCTCTGTCAGGAGTGCTGCCGCCGGATGGGCTGGAGCCTGCAGCTGAAGCCTGCGCTTGAAAAGGGCACACAGGCGGTGGTAAGCATTCCGCTGTATGCGGGCGAAAGCTGCCCTGACGGCACAGTGGAGCTGCACACCGACACGGAGACCGAGCGGGAGCAACGCCGGTATCAGCTGCGCGCCATGCTGGTGCGGGAGATGCGCACCATGCCGGAGCGCGGCGACCCGGAGGAGGAGCTTTAATAAGATGGAAAAGCTGCTGCACAAAGCACTGTGCGGCAGCTTTTTTGCGGCTAAAACCGACACTTGTTCACAAAAAGTTCAGCCTTTTGAGCAAGAAATACTATTTTTTTCGTGTAAAATAGACAACACGGATTGAATGCCGCCCGCAATTGGATTATAATGATAGTGTATGCAAAAACGCATCTACTGCATTTTTTGCTGTGCTTACTGCTTAAAAAATGCGTAGCTGCGCAATGCGGGCTGCTGAAAAGAGAGAGCTGCCGTTGCACGCCTTTGCTGCAAACGGCTGTTTGCCATGGCAGCCGGGGCGTTATGCTCCGGTTATTTGTCCTTAGGAGGGAAAACAAGGTGAGAGTAGGTCTTGACATCGGCAGCACCACCATCAAGTGTGTGGTGCTGGGCGAGCATGATGAACTGCTGTATTCTACATACGAACGACATTATAGTCATAT
>CAKTCY010000098.1 GCA_934540955.1 uncultured Faecalibacterium sp. | reverse complement strand
TGACAATCCTAAAGAAGAAGTCGAAGCACAAAAAAGCTAGCGCTGCGCCAGTCGGCGCTATCGCTTTAACGCTTTTTCGCTTCTCCATTAAAAGCCCCTCAGTCGCTGCGCGACAGCTCCCCCAAGGGGGAGCGGGCGCCCGCCCGCAGCGCCGCGCTTTCGTAGAAAGCGGCGCTGCAAATGCCGTTCCCCTCCACGACCCCTCCCGTGAAAATAGCGTTTGGAGCGCTCCGCAGAGCGCGACAAACGCGAAATTTAAAATATTCTTTCCGCTGAATATGGTCAGAGCGCCAGCGGAGACCATTTTAAATCGTCCCACACAAAAAGCAGCCGCCGCACTTTTGGTGCAGCGGCTGCTTTGCTTATGCTAGGTTATCAGCCCTTCAGGAAAGCCGGCAGGGGCTTGCCCTCCTTGAGCCACTGGTGATACTCGGCGGTGGCGGCAAATTCCACGTCACCGGCAGAGTTCAGCGCAGTCTCCACCGAGTCCTGCACCACGCCGATGATGAAGCCCACGCCCACCATCTGCATGGCAATGTCGTTGGAGATGCCGAACAGCGAGCAGGCCATGGGGATCAGCAGCAGGGAGCCGCCGGCCACGCCGGAAGCACCGCAGGCGCCCAGAGCGCTCATGGCGCTCAGCACGATGGCGGCGGGCAGGGACACCTGAATGCCCAAGGTGTTAGCCGCTGCCAGCGTCATGATGGTAATGGTGATGGCTGCACCGTCCATGTTGATGGTAGCGCCCAGCGGGATGGACACGGAGTACATATCCTTGTCCAGACCCAGCTTTTCACACAGGGACATATTCACGGGGATGTTGGCCGCAGAGCTGCGGGTGAAGAAGGCGGTCAGGCCGGACTCCTTCAGGCAGCGGAATACCAGCGGGTACGGGTTGCAGCGCAGGTAGATGAACATGATGAAGGGGGAGACGATCAGCGCCATGAACAGCATGGTGCCCACCAGCAGCGCCAGCAGCTTGCCGTACTGGGTAAAGATGGCCAGACCGTTGCCGGAAACGTTGGTGTACACCAGACCCATGATGCCGAAGGGTGCCAGATTGATGATCCAGCGCACGATCTGGGAAACGGCATCGGCGGTGTTTGCCAGAAAGACCTTGGTGCTCTCTGCACCGATGTTCTTCATGGCAATGCCGAACATACAGGCCCAGAACAGGATGCCGATGTAGTTGCCGCTCATCAGGGCGCTGACGGGGTTGGCCACAAAGTTGGTCAGCAGGGTGCTCAGCACCTCGCCCAAGCCCTGCGGGATCACGTCGGACTGTGCCGCATCGGCCAGCACCACCGTGACCGGGAACATAAAGCTGGTGATGGCCGCAATAGCAGCCGCCAGAAAGGTGGTGAGCATATACAGCCAGATCACGGTGCCGAAGCGGCGGTCCAGCTTGGACGAGCCCTGTGCCAGCGCGCTAGCCACAATGACGAACACCAGCACCGGGGCAATGCCCTTCAGCGCACCGACGAACAGGCTGCCCAGCTCGCCTACCCAACCCGCGCCCGGCACTACCAGTGCCAGCACCGAACCGACTGCCAGGCCGATCAGGATGCGCAGGATCAGGCTGGTCTGGTTGTATTTTGCTACAACCGCTTTCAAGGTTTTCATATCGTAACACTCCTCTTACACTGTACGCCCAGTGCGTACATTTTCCTGTTTCTTACACGAGAACAGTTGTCATTATAGCATATACGGCAAAAAAGAGGAAGTGTTTTCAGCCATTTTGCAGCCCGAACCGGCGTTTTTTGTAAGCTTTTGCAAAACCGCCCCGAAAACTGTACTTGCGCAAAATACAGTTTTGCGGTTTTGACTACAAACCACTCCCGTGAAAAAAGGGTTCTGAAAAGCCCGCAGGCTTTTCAGAACCCCAAAATCAAAAATATTCTTCCGCTTACCCCAGCTGGCTCTGGGTCAGGGACATCCGCTGGTAGGCAATGCGCGGGGTGCCGTCCTCCACATGGATGATGCCGCAGCGGGTAAAGCCCTCGCTTTCCAGCAGGTGCTGCATCACCTTGTTGTCGGCATGGGTGTCGGCGCGCAGGCTCTCGCAGTGCTCCAGACACCACTCCACCACTGCCTTGCCAATGCCCTTGCTCTCGCCCGCCGAGGCCAGCCGGTGCAGCGTGCCGTAGGGCAGGGTGTCGTTGAGCCACTGCCCGTCCTCGATGACCTTGTAGGTGGGATCCTCGCCAAGGATAAAGGCAAACACCGCCTGCATCCGGCCGTTTACCATGTACACGAACAGCCGGTTGGTGTCGATATCCTCCTCCAGCAGCTCCGGGCTGGGATAATTGTCCCCCCACTGGGTGGGGTTGCCGTTTTTCGCCATGAATTCCCGCGCACGGGCATAGACCTCAAGGATTTTTGCCAGATCCGCTCTTACCGCTCCGCGAAACATATCCTCTCATCCTCTCTCGCCCGCGCCCTGCCGCGCGGGGTGCATTTGTTTCAGTATAACACAATTTTCCATAAAGTACCAGATTTTTCTCCATTTTGCGGCAAAAACAGACCGCCGTGCGCGGGGCGGCAGCACGGCGGTCGGGGGGCAGCAAAATAAGGGGCGGTTCATGCGGTGGGGCGGCGGGGAGCAGTGCCGGTGCGCACCAGCCGGTACTCCCGGGGGCTCAGGCCGTAGCGCTCGTGGAACAGGCGGTAGAAGTAGCTGGTGTTCTCGTAGCCCACCTGTGCAATGATCTGCTGAATGTTCAGATCGCTGCGGCGCAGCAGCCGCGCGGCGGTCTCCATGCGGTGCTTTTGCAGCAGCTCCTTGTAGGTGCGCCCGGTCTGGGCGCGCACGCACTCGCTGACATACGCCAGCGAAACACCATAAGCCCTTGCCACGTTGGAAAGGCTGGCCTCACGATAATTTTGGGTGATCTCCTGCAGCGCCGCCTGCACCAGTGCATCGCGGCTCACGGCCTCCATGCGGGCTTGCTGCGGGGAGCGTTCAAGCTTTGCCATCATTGTATCTGTCCTCCGTAACGGTGCGGCGGGCGGGGGACTGGGGGAAGCCGGACCACCCGCCGCACGATAACTGCGGAGCCCTTTCCGGGCTCTTATACCTTGAATACGAATGACCCGCCGCAAACATTGCAGAAAAGATAAAAATTTTTTAGTCAATTTTCGTTGTAGGAGGAGAGGACGATTTTGAATGCGCTCCGCGTTCGCTTTGCGCATCATCAGCGGAAAGAATATTTATAATTTCGCAATTCTGGAAAATCTGCGGATTTTCCAGAATTGCCTTTTCACGGGAGGGGTTGGAACGAACTCCCTCACGCAGAAAAAGGCTGCCTGCCGGGTGGCAGACAGCCTTTTCCAGAAGAAAATAAGGAAAACACGTGCCCAAAGGGGCAGAGTGAGTATCAGAACATACTTTCGTCCTTGTAGCGCCCGGTGCGCACAAACTGCACCCACTCGGCTACGTTCACGGCGTGGTCGCCGATGCGCTCCAGATACTTGATGACCATCAAAAGATCCAGCGCGGCGTCCACCTTGGCAGGGTCGGCGGCGATCTCCTGTGCCAGCGTGTGCTTGATGGCGTTGAAGTCGTAGTCCACAGCGTCATCTGCGGCGATGACGCGGCGGGCGGCGATCTCGTCCTCGGCGGTCAGGGCATCCATGGCGTCTATGATCATCTGGTAGGCCTTGCGCCCCATGGCGATGGCCTGACTGACGGCGGGGTCGCCCTCCCTGCGCACGGTGACAAGATGGGGGATGATCTCGGCGATATCCGAGGCGTGGTCGCCCATGCGCTCGATGTCGGTGACCACCTTCATGGCGGTGGAAATGTGGCGCAGGTCGCCCGCTACCGGCTGCTGACGCAGCAGCAAGGTCATGCAGCGGTGCTCGATGTCCCGCTCCATGTTGTTGATGCG
>CAKTCY010000097.1 GCA_934540955.1 uncultured Faecalibacterium sp. | reverse complement strand
TCATGCTGGGCACGAATGACGTCAAGGAGCGCTTTGGCGCAAACGCCGCCTGCATCGGTGCGGGCATGGAGCGGCTGTTGCTCAAGGTCAAAAGCGTGGACTGCTGGGGCGGCAAGACACCCAACATTCTGGTGGTGGCACCGCCCTGCATCAAGGACGGCTTCCATGATGCCGTCATGGGCGCAGGCTGCGTGGAAAAATCCCGCGGCGTCGCCGAACAGCTGCGCATCGTAGCCGAGCGGCAGGGTGTGCACTTTATGGACGCCGCCGAGTGTGAGTTCAACGAGGTGGACTTTATGCACCTGACCCGCAAGGGTCACGCCCGGCTGGCGGAACTGCTGACCGCAGAGGTGCCGAAGCTGGTCTGAGTGTGTTAAAAGAAAATGGACGGAGGAACGTCAAAGACGCTCCTCCGTCCATTTTTGTGCGGTGATGTGAGATGATGTCAGAGGTTATGTGGCGCTTTTAGCCTGCTTGAGGATACGGATCACCTTGTATTTGGGTACATACTTTTCCGGGGCGAAATCCTCTTCCAGATAGCCCTGCTCGACACACCAGAGGGCGGCGGCAGCGGCATCGGTGGCCTGTGCAACGGTGGGCTGGGGGCAGCCTGCGTTCTGCCACAGCAGCTCAGCCAGCTGACCCTGAGTCTTGGGGATGGCTGCATCTGCGGGCAGCAGGTTCTTCAGGATCAAGCGGGTGGTCACCTCGTAGCCGCCCAGCACAGCTGCGCCGCCAATGGCGACTGCTGCAATAGTACCGGCGGCAGACCCTGCGGGCTCTTCCGGCTCGGGTTCCGGTTCAGGCAGCGGCTCGGGCTTCGGTTCGGGCTTCGGTTCGGGCTTGGGGTCAGGTCTCGGCTGAGGAGTATCAACACCGAAATCCTCGTCCAGCGGCTGATCTGGATCGGGTCGGGTCGCCGGAGTAGCGGACCACTGTGCTGTCAGTTTGACAGCACCCCGGGGCATGATGAATGTGATCTCCTCAGTGCCCTGCTCCGTATCAGAGCCAAGTGTGCCGACCGTTACGCCAAAGTCCGCGCTGGTGCCTTCTTCCACTTTCCAGTGATGGAATTGCATGTTTTCAGCAGGTGCATCAGCCTTGATCGTGACTTTTTCGCCCGCCTTTACGAGTACAAAGCTATCCTGCGTGCCATTGATCGTACCGCCTTCCACGATGACCGGCAGACTCATTGCGATGGCGGGAATACTGTAGACAGCACTCAGTTCCACAGGCTTGTCAGACATGGTGAACGTAAAAGTTTCGTTTTTGATCTTTGCCCCACTGGCATCCAGCAGATAATTGTTTTCTGCGTCCACCGTAACATTCAGGCTATTGCCGTCCGCATCGATGATTGCAGTAAGGCTGCCCTTTTTGAGCTTCCAGCCTACGAGCTTGGAAAAGCTTGCGTTGCTGTCGTGACCGGTCACGGTAACGGATGCACCCTCCAGTGCATACACCGTCTCACCGGTGGTATTGTCCGTTTGGGCAGTACCGTTGCTCACCTTGACAGCAGCCTTGTAGACAGCATTCAGCTTGACGGCTGCATTCGGCATGGGGAACCTCAGAGGGCTGACCTTCAGATCCTCTTCGGTCACGCCGATATTGCCGCCAGATACCTCCCAGTGGTCAAACTGGTAATCCTCGGGGGTGTCTGCGGTCACGCTCACGTCCGCTTGCGGGCGGGCAAAGTCCACCGCGTTGCCGTTCACTGTAGCGGTGCCGCCGGACACCTCCAGCTTGTTGCTGTGGTGTGCAGTCAGTTCCACGTCGCCTGCGGGCATGATGAACGAAAATTCCTTCTGCGCCAGTTTTTCGGCAGAGATCGTAAAGCCTGCGGGAGCATTTACTACTTCCCATCCGTCAAATTTTCGCTCGTCAGTTTCATCGATCTGGGCGGTGACGGTCACTTTTTGACCGTTGAAGGCCGTTTGCGCTTCGCTTCCGCCCACTTTAGCAATACCGTTGTTTACGGTAATTGCGGAAAATATCTTTTCCTCAATATGCAGATAGCTGTAGGGTGCATCGGACGGGATGGGTGTAATGCTTCCGTCGATGGCTTCCGTCTCGGCATCCTTGCTGGTGAAGTAGACGTAGGCTGCACCATCCGTGCGCTTGTAGGTGAAGCTGTTGGCGATCCGACTGCCGCCTTCTGCATTACCGCGGATGGTAACAGGGCCGTTACAGGAAATATCGGCGATGCCACCACTCCATCCGCCGATGACCTGATTATACTGGGGCGCATTGATCTCTACTGCACTGGCATTCCGAATGATCAGAGTGCCCTCGTCTGCCTGAGAACGGGCACCTACGGCATAGGTGCCATAATCACCAGACGCATTGATCGTTACTTTTCCGGTGCAGTCGATCTCTGCCTTATTGCCGATTGCAGAGTACTTGTCGCTGGAGATCGTTACGTTGTCTGCACCATTAATATAGATCGTAGCCAAAGGGCTGTACGCTCCGCCGTTCAGTTCAATATTCGTGCCCGGCGCAGTTACACGCAGAATACCTGAGAGCTGTACATTATCTGAGTATAATGCACCGTTTTCATATCTGAGCTTACCGGCATTCGAGGTTCCTGCAAGGACATCGTCCTTGTTAGCATCTGTGACCTCCACGCCATTAACTGTGATGCTGTAGCCGTTCTCCGCATCCAGCACACTGACCGCACGGTTGCCGCTGATGTTCAACTGCATCAGTGCATCAGTGCTCTCAGCCAGAGCCGGGGCTGAGAGGGTGAACATCACGCATCCGGCTAGCGCTGCCGATACTGCACGTCGGATAAGTTTGCCTTGTTTCATGGTACAACCTCCTTTTTCCCCTCGTATTATTTACGGGGGGGGGGTATGTATTACGGTGCTTCCATTATATTACATTTTATCGTGTTTTGGAAGGGGAATGGCGCAAAATGCCCAAAAAGAGCACGAATTATCGAAAGTATTACTCTTTGAGCGGCCCTGCCCTTGCCGTTCTTCCGTTCTGCGTGCTTTTTTTGCCCCAGCACCGCCTTTTTTGTTGACAAGGCACCGGCTTGCTATTATAATAGTGTAGTCAAAATGGCATTCCTGTGCGGCTTTGTGGCTGCGCGAAAGAAATACAGCTAATAACAAGGAGAGATTCTCAAATGGCACAAGAGATCAAGATGTCCGCTGCCGGTCTGAAGGCAATGCAGGAGGAGCTGGAATACCTCAAAACCGTCCGCCGCAAGGAGCTGGCTGAAGAGATCAAGGAAGCCCGCAGCCACGGCGACCTGTCTGAGAACAGCGAGTACGACGAGGCCAAGAATACGCAGGGTCTGGTGGAGAACCGCATCACCGAGCTGGAGCAGACCATCAAGAACGCAGTTCTGATCGACGAGAGCGAGCTGAGCGTGGATAACGTCTCCGTTGGTACCCACGTCACCATCCGCGAGACCGGCGAGGACGAAGCCGAGGAGTACGATATCGTGGGCCGCACCGAGGCTGACGCCTTCAACGGCAAGATCAGCGATGAGAGCCCCGTGGGTCATGCCCTGATGGGCAAGGCTGTGGGCGATAAGGCCGAAGTGCTGCTGCCCACCGGCCAGACCGTGGAGTACACCGTGCTGGCCATCACCCATTCTGCAAACTAAGTAGGAGTAACCATGGAAGAGCAAAAGAGAAACCCCGCTGCGGGTCTGTCCGAGAGCGAGCAGGTACAGGTGCGCCGCCAGAAGCTGGCCGACCTGCAGGCCGCCGGCAACGACCCCTTTACCCTGACCAAGTTCCCGCAGGACGCCTATTCTGCGGACCTGAAGGAAGAATTTAAGGAGCTGCCCAACGAGACCGACAGCGGCAAGCTGGTGGGATTGGCAGGCCGTATGATGTCCAAGCGCGTCATGGGCAAGGCAAGCTTTGCCCACCTGCGCGACGACAAGGGCGATATCCAGCTCTACGTCCGCCGCGACGAGCTGGGCGACGAGGCCTACGCTGCATTTAAAAAGCTGGATGTGGGTGACATCATCGGCGTGAAGGGCGAGGTGTTCCGCACCAAGACCGGCGAGCTGAGCGTGCGCGCCACCGAGCTGACCCT
>CAKTCY010000096.1 GCA_934540955.1 uncultured Faecalibacterium sp. | reverse complement strand
TACGGCAACATCGTGTGTGCGCAGCCCTTTGGCTGCCTGCCCAACCATATCGTGGGCAAGGGCATGGTGAACAAGATCCGTGCGCTGTACCCCAGCGCCAACATCACCCCCATCGACTACGACCCCAGCGCCACCCGGGTCAATCAGGAAAACCGCATCAAGCTGATGCTGGCTGTGGCCAAGGAGCGGCTGAACGCCCCTGCGGAGGCCCAGCCGCTTACGGCAGAGCAGCTTGCCGGCGGCGCCCCTCAGGTCGGCGCTACCGTATAACAAAAGCAAATACGATAAAAACAGGGGAGCCGCTGCACGGCATTTTTACGCAGCAGCTCCCTTTTTGCAGGAAAGGAACCGCCATGGAAAAGCCCGCAGCTGCTTATTATCATCTGCCCGGCCTGTTCGAGTTTTACGAGCTGTACCGCCGGTTTTTGCCGCTGTACCGGGAGCACCGGGAATATTTTTACGACTGGTGCACCATCGGCTCTATCTACGGCGCACCGGCGGGCTGCATCTGGGGCGGGGGACGCATCTCCTGCGGCGGGGCAGCTGCGCGCGAGGTGCTGGCGCTGCTGCGGGAATACGGCATCTCCGGGCGGCTGACCTTCAGTAACTCCCTGCTGCGGGCTGAGCACCTTGCCGACCCGCAGTGCAACGCCCTGTGTGCGCAGTTTGCCAAAGAGGGCAGTGTGCCAAACGGCGTGATCGTCCATTCTGACCTGCTGGCGGACTATCTGCGGCAGCGCTGGCCGGAGCTGTATCTGGTATCCTCCACCACCAAGGTGCTCACCGATTTTGCACTTTTGCGGCAGGAGCTGGAAAAGCCGCAGTTCCGGTATGTGGTGCCGGATTTCCGGCTGAACCCGGCACTGGAGCAGCTGCGCACCCTGCCGCCAGAGCAAAAGGCCAAGGTAGAGTTTTTGTGCAACGAGTGCTGCTGGTTTGGCTGCACCGAGCGCAAGCGCTGCTATGAGACAGTCAGCCGTCAGAATCTGGGCGAGGACTGCCCGGACCACCGCTGCGCCGCCCCGGATGCCGCCGGGGGCTACCGCTTTTCCAAGGCAATGCGCAGCCCCGGATTCATTGGGGTGGAGGACATCCGGCAGCGGTATCTGCCCGCAGGCTTTTCCCAGTTCAAGATAGAGGGCAGGGGACTTGGCAGCGCATTGGTGCTGGAATTTCTGCTTTACTACATGACAAAGCCGGAATACCAGCTGCAGGTGCGGGAGGAACTCTATCTGGACAATATGCTGGATCTTTTTTAAGAAAAATGCACCGGGCAGAGTGTTTTCTGTCCGGTGCTGCTTTTTACCGGCGGGATTTGCACATGAAAACTTTCTTTTCCCTCCAAAGCGTGTTACAATAAACAGGAAATAATTTTTGGAAGCTGCTTTCGTAAGCAGGGGGCGCCGAACGACGAGAATTTTTGCCCGCAGACAAGGCGGCTTTCCGCAGCAATCCTTGCTGGATTGCAAGGGAAGGCAACGCAGTATGCGAGCAAAAAAGCCGTTCGAGCGGCGTGCGATGCTTATGAAAACGGCTTCCTGTAGGAGCAGTGCATGGAAACAACGCAAAAACAGATCGTACTGGGCATTCTGGCCCATGTGGACTCCGGCAAGACCACTCTCTCCGAGGCCATGCTCTACCGCGCCGGTGCCATCCGCAAGCTGGGGCGGGTGGACCACGGAGACGCCTTTCTGGATACCGACAGCTTGGAAAAAGCGCGCGGCATCACCATCTTTTCCAAGCAGGCGCTGCTTACGGCGGGCAATACCGCCATCACCCTGCTGGATACCCCCGGCCATGTGGATTTTTCCACCGAGACCGAGCGCACCTTGCAGGTGCTGGACTATGCCGTGCTGGTGGTCAGCGGAACGGACGGTGTGCAAAGCCATACCGAAACGCTGTGGCGGCTGCTGCGGCGCTACCATGTGCCCACTTTTGTATTCGTGAATAAAATGGACCTGCCCGGTATGACCCGGGAGCAGCTGCTCAGCCAGCTGAACCACCGCCTTGGCGAGGGCTTTGTGGATTTTGGCGCAGAGTCTGCCGCCCGCAACGAGGCGCTGGCGCTGTGCGATGAGCAGCTGATGGAAAAAATGCTGGATGCAGGCACCCTGACCGATGCGGACATTATCCCGGCAGTTGCCCGGCGGCACGTTTTTCCGTGCTGGTTTGGGGCGGCGCTGCGGCTGGATGGAGTGGATGCGCTTCTGGACGGGCTGGACCGCTGCACCCGCCCCGCCCCGGCGCTGCAGGCTTTTGGCGCAAGGGTGTTCAAGGTATCGCAGGACGAGCAGGGCGCCCGCCTGACATGGCTGCGGGTCACCGGCGGAGAGCTGAAGGTAAAGGCTCTGCTTACCGGCGAAGCGGACGGTGAGCCGTGGGCAGAAAAGGCGAACCAGCTGCGTTTGTACTCCGGCGCAAAGTATACCCTGACCGAGGCCATCGGCCCGGGACAGGTGTGCGCCGTGACCGGCCTGACCCATGCAAAGCCCGGCACCGGGCTTGGGGCAGAGCGGGACAGTGATGTGCCGGTGCTGGAACCGGTGCTCAGCTATCAGGTGCTGCTGCCGGAGGGCGCAGACGTGCACGCCGCGCTGGGCAAGTTGCACCGGCTGGAGGAGGAAGAACCCCAGCTCCACGTGGTGTGGAACGAAAGCTTGGGTGAGATTCATGTGCAGCTGATGGGTGAGGTACAGCTGGAGGTGCTGCGCAGCCTGCTGGCCGAGCGGTTCGGGCTGGAGGTATCCTTTGGCCCGGGCGGCATTCTGTATAAGGAGACCATCACCGAGCCCATGGAGGGTGTAGGGCATTACGAGCCGCTGCGCCATTATGCCGAGGTGCATCTGCTGCTGGAGCCGCTGCCCCGGGGCAGCGGGATGCAGTTTGCCGCCGACTGCCGGGAAGAGGTGCTGGACAAAAACTGGCAGCGGCTGGTGCTGACCCATCTGGAAGAAAAGCAGCACCTTGGCGTTTTGATCGGCGCACCGCTGACGGATGTAAAAATCACCCTGCTCACCGGCAAAGCACACCTCAAGCACACCGAGGGCGGTGATTTCCGGCAGGCTACCTACCGCGCTGTGCGGCAGGGGTTGATGTTGGCAAAAAGCCAGCTGTTAGAGCCGTGGTATGCCTTCCGGCTGGAGGTGCCGGTGGAGAACATCGGCCGTGCCATGAGCGATATCCAGCGCATGGAGGGCAGCTTTGACCCGCCGGAAAGCGGTGCGGAGACCGCCACCCTGACCGGTTTTGCGCCGGTGTCCACCATGCGCAGCTACCCCATGGAGGTGGTCAGCTACACCCGGGGCAGGGGACATCTGAGCCTGACGCTGGACGGCTACCGCCCCTGCCACAACGCGCAGCAGGTCATTGCAGAAAGCGGCTACCAGCCGGAGCATGATCTGGAAAACCCCGCAGATTCCGTGTTCTGCGCCCATGGTGCTGGCTTTGTGGTGCCGTGGAGCGAGGTGCGCAGCCATATGCACGTTGAAAGCGGCTGGGGCAAGGCAAAGCCTACCCGCCCGGAGGTGCAGGCTGCGCCCCAGCGCCGCGCTATGGCCTACCGCGCCACGCTGGAGGAGGATGCCGAACTGCTCAAGATTTTTGAGCGCACCTACGGCCCCATCAAGCGCGACCCGCTGGCGGCGTTTCGTCCGGTGCAAAAGACCGAACGCCCGGATTTTGCCGCTGAACAGTGGGAAATTGCCCCGGAGTATCTGCTGGTGGATGGCTACAACATCATCTTTGCGTGGGACGAGCTGAACGCGCTGTCAAAGGAAAGCTTGGACGCCGCCCGCCATCGGCTGATGGACATCCTGTGCAACTATCAGGGCTACCAGAAATGTGTGCTCATTCTGGTGTTCGATGCCTACCGCGTGCCCGGCAGCCCCGGCGCCATCGAGCAGTACCACAACATCCATGTGGTCTACACCAAGGAGGCGGAGACCGCTGATATGTTTATTGAGCGGGTCACCCATGAAATCGGCAAGAGCCGCCGCGTCCGCGTGGCGACCTCGGACGGCATGGAGCAGGTCATTATCCTTGGTCACGGCGCGCTGCGCGTGTC
>CAKTCY010000095.1 GCA_934540955.1 uncultured Faecalibacterium sp. | reverse complement strand
TTCAGGGTCTTGTTGGCAGAAGCCAGCACGCCGTCAGCCACCTGCTGTGCGCCGCTGTTCAGGGCGCTGTTGTTGGCACTCAGGGTGTCCAGACCGTTGGTCAGCTGCCCCAGACCCTCGTCCAGTGCGGCTGCGCCGGTGTTCAGGGTGTTGGCACCGTCCAGCAGCGCCAGCACACCGCTGGCCAGCTGGCTGGTACCATCTTCAAGCTGAGAAGCGCCGTCCAGCAGCTGGCTCATGGCGTCGTTCAGCTGGTTGATGCCGTCGGTCAGGTCGTTGAGGCTGCTCAGGTCAAACACATTGTCGGTGCCCAGAGCCGCAGCGCTGGTGGCGCAGGCCATCATCACCTGCGGGCAGGTCAGTTCAGTGACATCTGCCTCCACCGTGATGGTGTCCTGCAGATAGTCCTCGATGGTGTCCAGCTCGTCCGGCAGCAGACCGGACAGGGAGTCCTTCACGCCCGGCAGGGTGACAAAGGCAGCCACATTGCTCTTGGCGGCGCTTTCCACCAGACCGTGCGCAGCCACCACGTTGGTGGCATCCTGCCCGAAGATCACGCCCACAGCGGTGACCAGCGGGGTGACGATGGTGCGGTCGGTGCCGTTCACGTTCACGGTGCCGGTCTCGTTGTTCTTCAGGGCGATGGTCATGGTCAGATGACCGCTCTTGCCGATCAGATCTTCCAGCGCGGCTTCCTGACCGTCCAGCGCGTAGGTAACGGTAGCCTGAATGGGCAGGGCGCGGTCGGTGTCACCTTTATAATACACATCGGTATCGTCGGTGTTCCACACCAGCTTTTCGCCGTCCTGTGTGAACGCGGCGCTGCTCTCGGTGTTCTGGATATTGGTCAGGGTGCTCTGGTCGGTCACATTGGACAGACCGGAGGCGCTGTAAACGTGCTCGCTGACGGTGGTGCTCTGGATGGAGCCATCGGCGTTCATCACAGCGTACACGGTCTCAGACTTGGTAAAGCTGCTGCCGCCTGCGGCAAAAGCCGGGGCTGCGCAGCTGGCGGCGAGGGCAACTGCCAGCGCCGCACTGGCGAAACGAAGCGATTTTTTCATAACGCATTACTCCTTTTCAGACTTCTTGGCGTTGGCAGATTCAGGCACCATCCATTTCAGGGTGGTGTGGCGGATGAGCCAGTCACACAGCATCAGGGCGGCGGGCAGCACCACCAGAATGACCAGCATACTGATCAGAGCGCCGCGGGAGATCAGCAGGCAGATGCTCCGCAGCAGCTCCATCTTACTGATGGCAGCCACGCCGACCGTAGCAGCGAAGAAGGTCAGACCACTGGTCAGGATGGACTGGCTGCAGTGCTCCAGCGACTGCTGAGCAGCTTCCTTGGGGGTGCGGCCAAAGGCGCGCTCCTCGTGATAACGGGTGGTCATCAGGATGGAGTAGTCCACGGTAGCGCCCAGCTGGATGGTGCCGATGACGATGCTGGCGATGAAGGGCAGCTGCGTACCGGTAAAGTACGGGATGCCCATATTGATGGCGATTGCGGCTTCGATGCTTGCGACCAGCAGCACCGGGATGGACAGGCTCTTGAAGGAGATGGCGATGATGGCGAGAACCGCCAGAATAGACCAGACGTTGACGTTCTTGAAGTCCACGTCTGCCACCTCGATCAGGTCTTTGGTCATGGCACCTTCACCGGTGATGACGCCCTCGGGGTCTACGTTTTTGATCAGGCCGATCATCTCGTCCAGCTGGCTGTTGATGGCATCCGTGCCGGTCTTGTAGGAGCTGTTGGCAAAAATCAGCTTGTAGCCGCCGGACTGCAGGATCTCCATAATGCTGTCGGGCAGCAGCTCGGTGTCAAAGCCGGGGCCGGTGATGGAGTCCAGACTTACCACCTGCGTGATGCCGTCCACGTCCTTCAGCTCGTCGCACAGGTCGGATACCTGCGTAGCGGTCAGGTCGTCATGCACCAGAATGAAGTGGCTGGTGGTCATGCCGAAGTCCTCGCCCAGCTTGTTGGTACCCACGATGCCGGTCAGATCCTGGGGCAGAGAGTCGAACAGGGTGTAGTACACGCTGGTCTTGTTCTGCGCAATGGCAAAGGGAATGAGGATGAGGATAAAGACGGCCACGATGGGCGCTGCGTGCTTGGAAACAAAGTAACTCAGCTTTTTCAGCTGGGGGATGACGGTGCGGTGCTTGTATTTTTCCACCCACTTAT
This sequence comes from uncultured Faecalibacterium sp., assembly GCA_934540955.1. GTDB lineage: Bacteria > Bacillota > Clostridia > Oscillospirales > Ruminococcaceae > Faecalibacterium. The sequence continues at coordinate 2,082 of CAKTCY010000095.1, read as the reverse complement.
CAAAGGTAAGGATCAAAGAGGGCAGAATGACCACGGTGCAGATAACGCCCAGTGCCACGCCCTTTGCCATGACAAGGCCGATATCGCGGCCCAACGTCAGGCGCATGGCGCACAGTGCAAGGAAGCCTGCAATGGTGGTCAGGCTGGAAGCGGAGATGGAGGTCATGGTCTTGCAGATAGCGCTGGCCATTGCCTCTTCGTTAGAGGAGCGCAGCTCCTTTTCTTCCTCATAGCGGTGCAGCAGGAAGATGGAGAAGTCCATGGTAACGCCCAGCTGCAGCACGGTGGCCAGCGCCTCGGTGATGTAGCTGATCTGCCCCAGCAGAATGTTGGTGCCAAAGTTGTACGCGATGGGGAACAGCAGCCCCAGCATGAACAGCAGCGGGGTGATGGTGCTCTCCAGCGAGAGGAACAGCACCAGCAGGCTGGCGCCCACGGCGATCAGGATGTACATGGGCATTTCCTGATTGACCAGCGCCTTGGTGTCCTGTAGAATAACGCTCATGCCGCCGAAGAAGCAGTCCTTGCGCAGCAGCTTTTCGATCTGCTTGACGGCTTCCATGGTCTCGTCGCTGGCGCTGGGGGCGTCAAAACGGACGATCAGCATGGTGGAATCGTTTTTGCCGAACATGAACTGCTGCACATCGGCAGGCAGCATGGCGGTGGGGATGTTGGGGTCGATCACATCGCTGAGCCAGAAGGTCTGGGTAACGCCGGGCACGGCGTCGATCTCCTTTTTCATGGCGATGAGTTCATTGGTTGGCAGGCCCTCTACCGTGATCATACCGGTGGAGGCCAGATGGAAATCGTCCTCAAGGGCTACCTCGCCGATCATGGAGTCCAGATCCTGCGGCAGGTAGGTGAGGATGTCATAATTGATGCGGGTGGCAATGGCGCCGATCGCGGAAGGGATCAACAGCAGCACTGCCACTGTTAAGATCAGCTTGCGCAGACGCACGATGCCTTGTGCAATCTTTTTCATGAGAACCCTCCAGAATAGAAAGTTGATTGGGAATGTCCGCAAAACTGACTGTTGGTCATCTTCCGGGCAAACACTATTATATCCACCCCGGGCAGAGTGTCAAGCAGGAAAAGTGACTGAAAGTCAGTTTTTTTATCACCTGCAAAAAATTGTATAACAAATCGGGCTTGCACAAACGGCAAAGGACTGCTAAACTAAGGTACACAGACCGGACGCAGCACATACCTGCGTCCATATTCATAAAAAGAGAGAAAAGAGGAATCTACCCAGAGCATGAGCACCGTGGAAGGGAAGAAGCAGGAAAAGCGCCGCGCCCTGCTGGATGCAGCCTACGAGCTGTTTCTGGAGCGGGGCACCGCCAAGACCAGCGTGGAGGATATCACCAGCCGTGCCAAGGTGGGCAAGGGAACGTTTTATCTGTATTTTCAGGATAAGGGTGCGGTGATGCAGGCGCTGCTGGGGCGGGTGAGCTACCAGCTGCTGAGCGATGCCTGCCTTGCGGTCGAGCAGCACACCGAGCTGCCCGACTTTACCGCACAGGTGGTGTTCGTCATCGACCATATCATCGAGGCGCTGCGGCAGGACGTGCTGGTGCTGCGGTTCTTGGAGCGCAACTTCGTCTGGCCCGGGCTGGACCAAATCGAAGCCAGCAGGGAAGCCGAGCCGCTGATGCGCAAGCTGCTGGCCATCGTGCTTTCCAGCCCGGAGATGGCCGGCCGCACCGAGCGGGAGGTCTACCAGCGCATCACGGCCCTTGGCAGTATGTGTATGTCGGTGTGCTATTCCAGTATTCTGGAGGGCAAGCCGGACAACATCGACGCCATGAAGCCGGTGCTGTACGACATCATCCGCCGGGCGCTTTCGCCGGAAAAGTAAAAAAGAACGCATAAAAAAACACAAAAGGTCTTGCTTTTTGCAAAAAGCTGTGGTAAACTATCCAAGTCGATATGACATGGACGGTTAGCTCAGCTGGTAGAGCATCTGCTTGACGTGCAGGAGGTCACAGGTTCGAGTCCTGTACCGTCCACCATACAGTTCGTACTCGAACCCGATTCTTTATGAAAAAGGGTTCGGGTACGTTTTTTGTTTATCGGAGGTTC
>CAKTCY010000094.1 GCA_934540955.1 uncultured Faecalibacterium sp. | reverse complement strand
TCCGCGAGATCGAGCTGCTGGCGCTCATCGGCTCCGGCGTGGGTCTGGCGCTGGGTGTGCCGCTGCACAAGTTCATCGTGCTGACCGTGGAGATGGATCAGCTCATGTTCATCCGCACCATTGCCCCCCGCAGCTATCTGCTGGCGGTGGCGCTGACCATGGTGTTTACCGTGGTAGTCTGCTTTGTCATGCGGCGGCACGTCCGGCGCATTAGCATGGTGGAAAGCATGAAGGCCCCGGAGTAATGTTTACAGCGCATTCATAAAATAAGCATAATTTCGTAGGATTTTTCGGGTATCATAAAATCACCGGGAGGGGGAGAGCCGCAAGCCTCCTCTCAGGGACATGATTCCTCCTATACCCCAAACCAAATACCGCAAAAGGCCGCGCCTCGTCTGAACCAGCAGATGGGGCGCGGTCTTTTGCGTGTAGGATGCAGCTGCATTATGCCGAGACTTTTGGCGGAGAAAGTGCAGGAATCAACGTCCGCAGAGCACCGGCAAAGGAAATCGTTTTGCCAAACTGTGCAAAAAATACGGGCAGCACAGGCGCATATATCATGCAAAAAATACATCCTTGAAAAAAGTGGAATTAACCTATTGACAAACTGGGTAGAACGGGATATAATGCAAACATCCAATCCACCAGTCTTGTAGGGAAATGAAACAGAGGTTCCCCGGCGGGTGGTGCATAGAGGGATAGAAAAGCTTTACCGGAAGGAGGGCACAAAGATGAAGCTGATCTGGAAAGAACTGCTGCACGCGAATTATCGCTGTGGGCGAATGCGTACCCACCGGGCACCGGCATCGGATGTGTACTGTATGTTGCCCTCGGCTGTGCGAATGTGCACCCGAATGTGACAGCAGCAGCTCCGGTAGACCACACTGCCCGGTGCGCCTTTGAAAACGCATCGGGATTTTTTGTACACAACAATAATACTAACTGTATATAGAGAGGTAAATAACAATGTCTGAATATAAATTTGAAACCCTGCAGCTTCATGTCGGTCAGGAGCAGGCCGACCCCGCCACCGATGCCCGTGCGGTGCCCATCTACCAGACTACGTCCTATGTGTTCCGCAACAGCCAGCACGCCGCAGACCGCTTCGGTCTGGCCGATGCAGGCAATATCTACGGCCGTCTGACCAACTCCACGCAGGATGTGTTCGAAAAGCGCATTGCAGCGCTGGAGGGCGGCGTGGCAGCACTGGCTACCGCCTCCGGTGCAGCTGCCATCACCTACACCATTCAGGCGCTGGCACAGGCCGGTGACCACATCGTGGCACAAAAGACCATCTACGGCGGCAGCTACAACCTGCTGGCTCACACCCTGACCCAGTTCGGCGTCAACACCACCTTCGTGGATGCCCACGATCTTGCACAGGTAGAGGCCGCCATTCAGCCTAACACCAAGGCTGTGTATCTGGAAACGCTGGGCAACCCCAACAGCGATATCCCGGATATCGACGCCATTGCCGCCATCGCCCACAAGCACGGTCTGCCGCTGGTCATTGACAACACCTTCGGCACCCCGTACCTCATCCGTCCCATCGAGCACGGCGCAGACATCGTGGTGCACTCTGCCACCAAGTTCATCGGCGGCCACGGCACCACGCTGGGCGGCATCATCGTGGACAGCGGCAACTTCGACTGGAAGGCCAGCGGCCGTTACCCCAACATTGCCGCCCCCAACCCCAGCTACCACGGCGTCTCCTTTGCGGATGCCGCAGGCCCTGCCGCCTTTGTCACCTACATCCGCGCTATCCTGCTGCGTGATACCGGCGCTACCATCTCCCCCTTCAACGCTTTCCTGCTGCTGCAGGGCACCGAGACCCTGAGCCTGCGCATCGAGCGTCATGTGGAGAACACCAAGAAGGTGGTGGAGTTCCTTGCCAACCACCCGCAGGTGGAAAAGGTGAACCATCCCTCGCTGCCGGATCACCCGGATCACGCTCTGTACCAGAAGTATTTCCCCAACGGCGGCGCATCCATCTTTACCTTTAACATCAAGGGCGGCCGCGAGGAAGCCTTTACCTTCATCGACAACCTGAAGATCTTCTCTCTGCTGGCCAACGTGGCAGACGTGAAGAGCCTTGTCATCCACCCGGCCTCCACCACTCACAGCCAGCTGACCGATGCAGAGCTGGCCGAGCAGCAGATCTACCAGAACACCATCCGCCTGTCCATCGGCACCGAGCACATTGATGACATCCTTGCCGATCTGGAAGCCGGCTTCGCAGCCGTCCGCGGCAAGTAAGCAGCTATTCTCTTTCCCGCAAAGGGAATGTGATCTTCCTTTTATTCCTATCCAAGCCTCCATAAGTGTGCGACAAGCCCCCCGGCTGCCAGCCGGGGGGCTTGTCATCGTTAAAAAAAGTGGCTCAGAAACGCCTACAGGCGTTTCTGAGCCACAAATTATAATGCTATTTTCCGATCAGCGGCCGATCAGCAGGTCGCGGCGGCAGCGCAGACCCACAGAGAGGGTAGCGCTGCTGCCCAGATGCCGCAGGGTGACGCGGGTACCGGACTTCTGTCCCTCGCACAGCAGCGAGAGGTTCAGGGTGGTGGTGTTCTTCTCGGTCACCAGCACCAGCGTTTTCACGCCGCTGGCCTGCAAAGTCTGCATATCCTCGATGGTGGTGCGGAAGGTAGCCACCTCAGCGGGCACGTCCAGCGTCAGCACGCCGTCCTTCTGGCGGGCGGTGTACAGCAGCTGCTTGCCCAGCAGACCCTTGACGGTGTAGCGCGCCTCAGTCTTTGCAGTGTCGGCCAGCTCATCGCCGGAAATCAGCATGATGTCGCCCTGAATGGGATTGCCCTCCGGGGCACCGTAGCCGCCGTAGCTGGGGTCTTTTTCGCCCACAGAGGTGTCGGCCAGCTCATCGCCGGAGACCAGCATGATATTGCCCTGAATGGGGTCGCCTTCCGGGGCGGCATAGCCGTATTTGAGATCGGTGTCTTCTACGGCAGTGTCGCCGCTGTGCAGTGCGATGTCGCCCTGCACCATCTGCTCCTGCGGGGGCAGATAGCCCTCCACGCAGGTAGAATCAACTTCGGCGGCAAAGGCGCCCACGCTCAGCACGGCAGCGGCGCACACCGCCACAGTGGCGCAGCTCAGGGTACGGACAAACTTTTTGTTCAGCATCTTCATAGGAAATACCTCCTGAAAACGGCAGCCGCAGGGACTGCCTTTGTTTTTTTTGCATCATAATCGTTTTTTGAAACCATGGTTCAGCTGCGGCGCATCCACAATGGAAAACCGCCGTATCTGCTCTATAAACGGATACGGCGGCCGGATTATTGCAAAAGATTCAAAATTTTTTATTTTCAGGAGTTCTCCAGTTTGTTTTCGGTATCATCGCGGTTGAGGATATCCATGAACTCCTCGCCGGTGATGGTCTCCTTCTGGTACAGGTACTGTGCCAGCTCGTCCAGCTTTGCGCGGTTCTCGGTCAGGATGCGGATGGCCTTTTCGTGCTGGGTCTTGACCAGCTCTACCACCTTCCGGTCGATCTCGCACTGGGTCTGGGCACTGCATGCCAGAGAGGTATCGCCGCCCAAATACTGGTTGTTTACGGTCTCCAGCGCCACCATGTCAAATTCATCGCTCATGCCGTAGCGGGTCAGCATGGCGCGGGCAAGCTTTGTGGCCTGCTCGATATCATTGGATGCGCCGGTGGTGATGGAGTTGAAGGCCACCTCCTCGGCGGCGCGGCCGCCAGTCAGGGTGGCAATCTTGTTTTCCAGTTCGGCCTTGTTCATCAGGTAGTGGTTGCCCTCGTCCACCTGCATGGTGTAGCCCAGTGCACCGGAGGTGCGGGGGATGATGGTGATCTTCTGCACAGGGGCAGAGTTGGACTGCTTGGCTGCCACAAGGGCGTGACCGATCTCGTGGTAGGCTACGATGCACTTTTCGTGGTCGGTCAGGATGGAGTTCTTCTTCTGGTAGCCGGCAATGACCACCTCGATGCTCTCCTCAAGGTCGGCCTGAGTCACGCTCTTGCGGCCTGCCCGCACGGCACGCAGGGCGGCTTCGTTCACGATGTTGGCAAGTTCTGCGCCAGAGGCACCGGAGGCCATGCGCGCCACGGTGTTGAAGTCCACACCCGGGGCGATCTTCACCTTTTTAGCGTGTACCTTCAAAATCTCCTCGCGGCCCTTCAGGTCAGGCAGCTCCACGGGCACACGGCGGTCGAACCGGCCGGGACGGGTCAGGGCGGGGTCAAGGGAATCCGGGCGGTTGGTGGCTGCCAGAATGATGACGCCGGTGTTGCCCTCGAAGCCGTCCATCTCGGTAAGCAGCTGGTTCAAAGTCTGCTCGCGCTCGTCGTTGCCGCCAAACTGGCCGCTGTTGCGCTTCTGACCAATGGCGTCGATCTCATCAATGAACACGATGCAGGGTGCTTTCTCCTTGGCCTGCTTGAACAGGTCACGCACCTTGGAGGCACCCATGCCCACGAACATCTCCACGAACTCCGAGCCGGA
>CAKTCY010000093.1 GCA_934540955.1 uncultured Faecalibacterium sp. | reverse complement strand
CTGCAACATCCAGATGGATCTGAGCCTGCTGGGCGAGATCAACACCACCGCCCGGATGTGCATCTGGGTAAAATAAGACGCACGATAGCAAAAGCGCCGTTCCACCCGGGACGGCGCTTTTACTGTTCAGCAGTCGATATGCTTTTCCACAAAGTCGGTGGCCATCTTATCCAACTGCATCACCGCATTTTCCGCGCCCTTCATCACCTTGCGCACATTGCGGCGCATCTGGCGCTTGCTCTGGGTGGCCATCATGGCACCGGCAGCTCCAAGGGCTGCACCGGCGGCCATGCCCACCACCATGCCTGCGGCGGAATTTTCTCGCTGCTTCATCCTGAATTTCTCCTTTCAGCCTGTCCTGACAGGGCTTGCAGTGCTATTATTTCCGTAAAAGAATCTGGTATACGCTTTTTTTATGCAGCAATTTGTGGTATACTGTTCTATGATGCTTTTTATAGGCCGCTATGCGCGGCTTTTCAGCAAGGAGGTTTTCCTATTTGCAAAAACCCGTTGAACCCAAAAAGATCCTTTGCATCCACGATCTGTCCGGCGTAGGCCGGTGCAGCCTTGCAGTGATCCTGCCTGTGCTGTCGGTCATGGGCTTCCAGCCGGTGGCGCTGCCCACGGTGGTGCTCTCCACCCACACCGGCGGCCTTGGCACCCCCGCCCGGATGGACGGCAGTGCCTACGGCATGGCCGCGCTGGAGCACTACCAGACCCTTGGACTGCAATTTGATTGTATCTATACCGGCTATCTGGGCGGCGAGGCACAGGTAGCGCTGGCTGAAAAAGCCTTTGCCCTGTGGCCTGCCGCCTACAAGGTGGTGGACCCCGTAATGGGCGATAACGGCAAGGCCTATTCCACCGTTACCCCGGCGCTGGTCGAGCGCATCCGCAGCCTGTGCCGTGCGGCAGACCTGATCTTACCCAACTACACCGAGGCGCAGCTGCTTTTGCAGCAGCAGCCGGTCACCGATGAGCTGGACGATGCCGCCGCGCAGGCGCTGGCAGATGCCTTGCAGCCGCTGGCTCCCAACGCGGTGGTCACCGGATTGCCGCTGGGCAAGTACATCGGCTGTGCCGGTACCGGCGCAGACCGCTTCGTCATCAAAAAGCTGCATATCAGCCGCAGCTTCCCCGGCACGGGGGATCTGTATGGTGCCGTGCTCATCGGCTCGCTGCTGCAGGGCAACGCCCTGAGCGCCGCCGCCGATAACGCTGCAGAGTTTGTTTCGCTGGCCATTCAGGGCACGCCCTACACGCAGGACACCCGCTTCGGCGTGTGGTTCGAGCCGCTGCTGCCCCGCCTGTGCCCCCTGCGGGAGGAACCGGAGGGCATTTTATGATGGACAAGCCGACTTTGAATATCGTGCTGGTAGAGCCCCGCATCCCCCAGAACACCGGCAACGTGGCACGCACCTGCGCCTGCACTGCCTGCCGTTTGCATCTGGTGGGCCCCATGGGCTTTGCCATTGACGACAAAAAGCTCAAGCACGCCGGGCTGGACTACTGGCACTATCTGGATATCACCTACTACGACGGCCTTGCGGACTTTTTTGCCCGCAACAACGGCCCCTACTACTACTTTACCACCAAGGCACCCCAGCGCTACACCGATGTACAGTACCCGGACGGGGCTTATCTGGTGTTCGGGCGCGAGGACGCCGGTTTGCCGGAGGCGCTGCTTGCGGAAAATCAGGAGCACTGCATCCGGATGCCCATGCGGGACACCTGCCGCAGCCTGAACCTTTCCAACAGCGTGGCGGTGGGTGTGTACGAGGTGCTGCGGCAGTGGGATTTCCCGGAGCTGCTGGACCACGGCCACCTACGAGATTATGAATGGAAATGAGGGACACTATGAGCAAGATCGCAATTCTGACCGATTCCTCCTGCGATATCCCGCAGGAGATGGCCGAAAAGTACGGCATTGATATCATGAGTTTCCACATCCTGCTGGATGATGTGGACTACGTTGAGCGTGTGGACTGCACCAACACCGAGTTCTACGATAAGATGCGTGCGGCAAAGGGTGTGCCCTCTACCGCTGCCATCACGCCCATCCAGTTCTGTGAAAAATACTGCCAGTATGTGGACGAGGGCTATACCGATGTCATCCATGTGCCCATCAACAAGTCCGGCTCCTCCACCTACAACAACGCCCTGATGGCACAGGGGATGCTGCGGGAGGAGCGCCCGGAGCACCATTTGAACATCCATCTGCTGGACCCCCACACCTACTCTATGGTGTTCGGCTGGTATCTGTGCGAGATGGCGCGCAAGCTGCAGAACGGCGCAGAGCTCCGCCACGTCATCCACGAGTTTGAGCGGCAGATGAACTGCATGGAGATCGTGCTGGGGCCCTACAGCCTGAAGCAGATGAAAAAGAGCGGCCGCATCTCTGCCGCCGCAGCCGTCATGGGCGAGCTTATGGGCATCCGTCCCATCATTACCCTGATCGACGGCAAGACCAAGGTGGAGGCCAAGGTGCGCGGCGATGATAAGGTGGTGCCCGCCATGGTGGACCTGTGCCAGAAGCGCGCCGGGGATGTGGAAGACTTTGAGTATATGATCGGCCACACCAACATCCCGCAGGCAGAGGATCTGGAAAAGGCCTGCCGCAAGGCCTTTGGCAAGCCGCCGCTGGCCGTGTTCGAGCTGGGCGGTGTGGTCTCTGCCAACACCGGCCCCGATACCGTGGCACTGGTTTACACCGGCCACCCCAGAGGGTAAAATTTAAAATTTCGGGGTTCAGGAAGGTCTGCGGACTTTCCTGAACCCCATTTTTATAGCAGGGGTCGTAAAGGCAAACGACAGTTTTCAGCGCCTGTTCACCGCTGCGGCCTTTCCCGTGAAAAGTCAGTTTCGAAACGCCCGCAGGCGTTTCGAAACTGTAAATGAAAAATTCTTTCCGCTGAATATGCCCAGAGCAGCGCGGAAGGCATTTTCAATCCTCCTCTTCCCATTGCATTCCGTCCGATTTTGTGATATACTCCCTTCTGCTGTGCTTTTTTGTGCAGTATCCTCAAAGAGCAACTTAGGATTTTAGGCTCCCCGGTGCCACTCGAGCGGTGCCGGGCAAAACCCACAGGAGCTGGCGGTTCCTGTGCGGTCAAAATCAAACCGCTGGAGTATTATCATGAATCAGAATTCTTCCGTCCGTAAGCTGGTGCACTGCGGTGTAGTGGCAGCCATCTATGTGGTGCTGTGTCTGGCACTGCAGCCCCTCTCCTATGGTGCTGTGCAGGTGCGCGTGGCCGAGGCTCTGTGCCTGCTGCCCGTGTTCGGTGCCGAGTACATCGTGGGTGTTGTGCTGGGCTGCTTCCTTGCAAACCTGCTGGGCTCCACCATCGTGGATGTGATCTTTGGCACACTGGCTACCCTGCTGGCCTGCCTTGTCACCTACAAGCTGCGCAATGTGCGCTTCAAGGGTCTGGCCATTGCTGCCAGCCTGCCCCCGGTGCTGTTCAACGCGGTGATCATCGGCATTGAAATTGCCGTGATGTTCCCGGATCCCACGTCCAGCGCCCCCATCTGGCTGGCCTGCATCACCAACGGCATCTCGGTGGGCATCGGCGAGCTGATCAGCTGCACGGTGCTGGGCGTTGTGCTGGTAAAGCTGATCGAGAGCAACGCCGCACTGCGCAAGGTGTTTGCGACGGAATAACACAAGGAGGTTTCCATGCAGCCAAACGGTATGATCTTCTGGGACTGGAACGGTACCCTGATGGACGATGTGGATTTTACCCACAGCTGCCTGAACTGGATGCTGGAGACCCACGGCTACCCCCAGCGGTACGATCTGGCTGCCTACCGGGAGCTGTTCGGCTTTCCCATCGAGGACTACTACCGCTGTGCCGGATTCGACTTTGCGCGGCACCCTTACCCGGAGCTTGCCGCCCGCTTTATGGAGCACTACAACGCCGGTGTGCCCGGCTGCGCTGTAACGGCACACGCCGTTGACACCCTGCAAGCGCTGGCCCGCATGGGCTGGCAGCAGGCTGTGCTTTCTGCCTCCCGCCGTGATTACCTGATCGAGCAGGTATCCGCCCGGGGTCTGCAAGGCTTTTTTACCGAGTTGCTCGGCCTTGCGGACATTTACGGCGTAAGCAAGGTACAGCTTGGCACCGACTATCTGCGCCGCACCGGCATCGACCCGGCGGCCTGCGTGATGGTCGGCGACACCGACCACGACGCCGCGGTGGCTGCGGCCATCGGTGCGACCTGTGTGCTGTACACCGGCGGACACCAGTCCCGCGCCCGGCTGGAAAAGGCCAGTCCCTACGTCATCGACGACCTTGCCCAGCTGCCCGCACTGCTGGAAACGATATAATATTTAGTGGCTCAGAAACACCTGTCGGTGTTTCTGAGCCATTTTTTTGCTGCGTGCCGCCCTGTTCAAATCCCGCTGCGAAGAAAAAAAGACCAGTACACGAATGTGTACTGGTCTTTTTTGGTCGGAGCAGCGGGATTTGAACCCACGGCCTCCTCGTCCCGAAC
>CAKTCY010000092.1 GCA_934540955.1 uncultured Faecalibacterium sp. | reverse complement strand
CAGGGTAACTTTGGTTCTGTGGACGGCGACCCCCCGGCTGCTTACCGTTACACCGAGGCCCGCATGAGCCGCATGGCGGTGGAGATGCTGACCGATATCGAGAAGGACACCATCGACTGGGACCCCAACTTTGACGAGACCAAAAAGGAGCCCAGCGTGCTGCCCTGCCGCTTCCCGAACCTGCTGGTCAACGGCAGTCAGGGCATCGCGGTCGGTATGGCCACCAACATCCCGCCCCACAACCTGAGCGAGGTCATTGACGGCTGCATCGCCTATATCGATGACCCGGATATCGACCTGCCCGGCCTGATGGAGCACATCAAGGGCCCGGACTTCCCCACTGCCGGCATCATCATGGGCCGCAGCGGCATCCGCGCCGCCTACGCCACCGGCCGCGGCAAGATCACCCTGCGCGGCCGCGCCACCATTGAGGAAACCAAGAACGGCCGCACCCAGATCGTCATTACGGAAATTCCCTATATGGTCAACAAGGCGCGCCTCATTGAGCACATGGCAGACCTTGTCAAGGAAAAGCGCATCGAGGGCATTACCGGCCTGAACGATGAGACCAACCGCAAGGGGATGCGCATCGTGGTGGATGTCCGCAAGGACGCCAACGCACAGGTCATTCTGAACCAGCTGTACCAGTACACCCAGCTGCAGGACACCGTGGGCGTTATCATGCTGGCCATCGACCACAAGGTGCCCAAGGTGCTCACCCTGAAGCAGATGCTGCAGAAGTATGTGGAGTTTCAGGATGAGGTGGTGCGCCGCCGCACCCAGTACGACCTGAAAAAGGCCAAGGAGCGCGCCCACATTCTGGAAGGCTTGAAAAAGGCCACCGACATCGTGGACGAGCTCATCGCCACCATCCGCGCCTGCAAGGGCGGCATGGCGGAAGCCAAGGCTGCCATCATGGAGCAATTCGGCTTTGATGACCCGCAGGCAGACGCCATCGTCAAGCTGCAGCTGGGCCGTCTGGCTGGTCTGGAAATTTTGAAGATCGAGGAAGAGCTGGCCGGCCTGCACGCCAAGATCGAGGACTGGGAGGCCATTCTGGCCGATGACGCCCGGGTGCTTGCCATCGTCAAGGACGAGCTGCTGGAAATGAAGAAGCGCTTCGGTGACGAGCGCCGCACCGAGATCCAGTCCGTGACCGGTGAGGTGGACATCGAGGATCTGATCGCCGAGGAGCAGTGCGTCTACACCCTGACCGAGGCCGGTTATATCAAGCGTCAGCTCAAGGCCACCTATCAGGCACAGCGCCGCGGCGGACGCGGCATCTCCGGCATGACCCGCAAGGAAGAGGATATCGTGCAGGAGATGTTCGTAGGCTCCACCCACGACTATGTGCTCTTTGTCACCGACCGTGGCCGCCTGTTCCGCATCAAGGGCTACACCATCGCCGAGGGCAGCCGCACCAGCAAGGGCATGAACATCGTCAACCTGCTGCAGCTGGCTGAGGGCGAAAAGGTCACCAACATGATCTGCCAGAGCAAGGACGCCGAGCAGTCGGGCGGCTATGTGACTATGGTCACAAAGCAGGGTCTGATCAAGCGCACCCCGCTGGAGCAGTACGCCAACATCCGCAAGAGCGGCCTGATCGGCATTGCCCTGAACGAGGGCGATGCCTTGGCTTGGACCCGCCTGACCTCCGGCCACGATATGCTCATCGTTGCCACCCGCAACGGTCAGGCCATCCGCTTCAACGAGGAGAACGCCCGCCCGATGGGCCGTAACGGCCACGGCGTGCGCGCCATCCGTCTGGCGGAGGGCGATGAGGTCATCGGCGTGTGCATCTGCCGCGAGGGCGGCACGGTGCTGACCGTGACCGAGAACGGCAAGGGCCGCCGCTCCGATATCGACACCTACCGCATCACCGCCCGCGGCGGCAAGGGCATCCGCAACTACGATGTCAGCCGCGACAAGGTAGCCGCCGTGAAGATCGTGGACGATGTGGACGATGTGCTGCTGAGCAGTCAGGAGGGCATCATCATCCGTCTGCACGTCAACGAGATCCCGCTGCAGAGCCGCTACGGCTCCGGCGTGCGGGTGATGCGTCTGGGCGAGAACGACAAGGTGATGGTGCTGGCACGCACCGACCACGACGACGAGGCACAGACCGAGAAGATCGATACCTCTGAGGCCGATGCCGAGCCCACCGCCGAGCAGCTGGCCGAGATGGAAGCCGCCGACGCAGCCGCCGCCACCGAAGCCCCGGAGGCAGACCCGGAAGAGAAGGAATAAGGGACAGCGCAGGCTGAACCCTCTCAGTCACGGCTTACGCCGTGCCAGCTCCCCCGAAGGGGGGAGCTTAACTCCCTCAGTCAAAACCTGACGGTTTTGCCAGCTCCCTCTGAGAGGGAGCCTCTGGCGCGCCCGCAAACTTTGCGGTTTAGCAGGAAACTGTGCCGCTATGCCAAAAGCTCCCCCTTCGGGGGAGCTGGCGAACGCAGTGAGCCTGAGAGGGTTCCACCCGCTGCCATCCAGTGCAAACCATCCCCCGCAGCGCCGCGCTTTCGCAGAAAGCGGCGCTGCAGCTGCCGCTTGCCGTTACGACCCCCCCTGTGAAAATAGCGTTTGGAGCGCTCCGCAGAGCGCGACAAACGCAAAATTATAAATAATTCTTCCGCTATTGATGTGCAGAGCGCAGCGGAGCACATTCTAAATCATTTCTACCGTCAGGTTTGTCTGGACTTCCCCTTAAAACTGTGCTAAAATAAACAAAATCACAATACCCGTGGGGGAGTAGCAGGCGCTTTGCAGAGCGCAGCAAGTCAACATAATGACCGCTTTCCGGTCTGGCTTGCTTTCATTTGCGAGACTCATGTGTTTTGGTGCGTGTTTGCTGCGCCCGTGCACATGGAGTGGATTTCTCAAAAAATCACCCGGTCCCGGACGTACAATGCGCCCGGGGCCGGGTTTTATTTTGGTTTGGATTACGGTCAACAAACAGGAGGCAGACAGAATGGAATGGAGTTTTGTGTTTTTTCTCAACAGCGTTTTGCTGGGCGTGGGGCTGGCGATGGATGCGTTTTCGGTGTCCATGGCAAACGGCCTGCACGACCCTAAAATGAACAAGGGTACCATGGTAAAGATTGCGGGCACCTTCGGCATTTTTCAGGCCGCAATGCCCATGATCGGCTGGGTGTGCGTGCATACCATCGTGGAGCTGTTTTCGTCCTTTGAGACCCTGATCCCGTGGATCGCGCTGGCGCTGCTGAGCTACATCGGCGGCAAGATGCTGCTGGACGGCATCCATGGCGGGGAAGCCGAGGAGGCGGCAGAGCTCAGCGCCGGGGCGCTGTTCATGCAGGGCGTGGCTACCAGTATCGACGCCCTCTCGGTGGGCTTTACCATCTCGGAATACGGCTGGCTGATGGCGCTTACCGCTGCCATCATCATTGCGGTGGTCACCTTCTTCATCTGCATGGCCGGCCTGCGCATCGGCAAAAAATTCGGCACACAGCTTTCCGGCAAGGCCAATATTCTGGGCGGTGTCATCCTCATCGGCATCGGGCTGGAGATCTTCATCACCGGAGTGTTCTGAATAGAAACAAGCCCGGAGCGTCCGCAGACGCTCCGGGCTTTTGCTTTTGTTTTAACTCCCTCAGTCGCGGCGTGCGCCGCGACAGCTCCCTCGGAGAGGGAGCCAACCCTCTCAGTCTGCTCCCGATGGTCGCAGCCAGCTCCCCCGAAGGGGGAGCTTTATTTGCGCTGACCGGAAGATGCAAAAAGCTCCCCCATTCGGGGGAGCTGGCACGCCGTAAGGCGTGACTGAGAGGGTTCGTCTTTGTTCCCCGTGGAACAATTTGGCTTATTTCACATTTTCCGGCTCAAAAAAGTCGGCGTATTCCTCGGTCAGCTTGCTGCCAAGGCGGCGGATGCCGCCGTACAGGTGCCGCTCCACCAGCGGCTCAAAGGCGGCAAGGTCGCACCGCTCGATGGCGTTCAGCAGGTTGCGGTGATCGGCGATCACCTCGTCCAGCCCGCCGGTGGTCATGGTGTCCAGCATACGGAAACGGCTGTAATCGGCGTGGGCGTTCTGCAGGGTGCTCCACAGGTACAGCTTGTCCATGGCGGCAAACCACGTCTCGTGCAGACGGCAGTCGGCCTCGTACAGCTTGTTGAAGTCCGGGGTCTCGGCGCGGGCCAGCGCCTCGTAGGCGTCCACCCGGGCACGGATCTGCGCCCGCTGCGCCGGGGTGGCATTGGGGGCAAAATCCCGCAAAATGCGCCCCTCCACGGCGGTGCGCTCGTAAATCAGCTCGTCCACGATACGCCGGTTCAGCCGGGTGACGGTGGTGCCCTTGTAGGGCACGATGCGTACCAGCCCGTTTTCCTGCAGCCTTTGCAGCACCACCCGGATCAGGGAGCGCGGCGCATTGAACCGGGCGCACAGCGGGTTCTCGCTCAGCGAAGAGCCGGGACGGATGGTCAGGTCGATGATCTCCCGCTCCAGCACGGCGTAAATTTCGGCATCAGTCTTGTATTGCTGTTCCATATCACTCACCTAATTCCAAAAACTCCTTCCACGGTGCGGCGGCGGGCAGGGGCAGAGAAAAGGCCATGGGCTTGCCGGTGTCCGGGTGC
>CAKTCY010000091.1 GCA_934540955.1 uncultured Faecalibacterium sp. | reverse complement strand
GCACCGAACCGCCCCGCAAGGGTTGCAAGCAGGGGGCTTTTCATTGTACAATAGAGAGAGCAAGCTGAGATACACTTCTATAACGAGAGGATCTTTTTAATATGTCTGATATCAAAGTGCTGGCGCTGGATCTGGATGGCACCCTGACCAACGACCAGAAGCTCGTCACCCCGCGCACCCGCGCCGCGCTGGACGCCGCCATTGAAAAGGGCGTCACCATCGTGCTGGCGTCCGGCCGGCCCACCGCCGGCATCCAGCCGCTGGCTGAGGAGCTGGGGCTGGACAAAAAGGGCGGCTGCATCCTGTCCTACAACGGCGGCAAGATCGTGGACTGCCGCACCGGCGAGACTCTGGTGGAAAAGACGCTGGACCCCGCCCTTGTGCCCGAGCTGTGCGCCTTTGCCGCCGCGCAGGATATTGCCATCCTGACCTATAACCATGAAGGCATCGTCTGCGAGCGGGACAAGGACGAGTGGGCCAACAAGGAGTGCTTTACCACCAAGCTGCCCATGATCCATGTGGACGATCTGGCGTCCTATGTGAACTACCCTGTGTGCAAGATGCTTATCACGCTGGACCCCGCCCGCCGGGACGCCGTGTGCGCTGCCGGGCAGCAGCAGTTTGCGGGCCGCGCCGACCTGTACCCCTCCAGCCCCTTCTTTATCGAGGCCGTGCCGCTGGGCGTAGCCAAGGACGGCAGTCTGGCAGAGCTTCTGCGCCGCATGGGGCTGACCCGCGAGAACCTGATGGCCTGCGGTGACGGTCTGAACGACCGCTCCATGATCGCCTACGCCGGGGTGGGCGTGGCCATGCAGAACGCCGAGCAGCCGGTAAAGGACTGCGCCGACTATGTGACCACTGCCGACAACAACCACGACGGCGTGGCCGAGGCCGTGGAGAAGTTTATTTTACGAGAGGACTAACAAAGCAATGCCGCGTAACTTGGTTTTATTTGATCTGGAATGGAACATCGGCTACCAGCCGTATACCTTTAACTACCATGGGGTACAGCAGACCCTGCGGGGCGAGATCGTGGAGATCGGCGCCGTGAAGATCGACGAGGACGCCAACGTACTGGACACCTTTTCCATCCATCTGCGCCCCCGCATCTTCCGCAAGCTGCAGCACCATATCGCCAAGGTGACCGGCCTGACGCAGGCAGATCTGGACAAGGGCGAGCCCATCGTGCAGGGCCTGCGCCGCTTTATGCAGTGGTGCGGCCCGGATGCCGAGTTTGCCGAGTGGGGTCTGGACGACGTGCCGGTGCTCAAGCAGAACCTGTTCCTGTGCAATCTGGACGAGTCCAAGCCCACCGTCTGGTACGATTTGCAGCAGGTCTTTCTGCGGGAGCATCCCCGCAAGGAGGGCGAGGGCATGACGCTGGAAAGCGTGGTCACCCGCATGGGCATCCCCATGGAGCGCCCCTTCCACGATGCGCTTTCCGACACGCTGTACACCGCCGACGTCTGCCGTCTGCTGGATCTGCGCGCCGGGCTTGCCGCCTACCCCACCGAGGACGAGGCGCTGCGCCAGAGCCTGTGCCAGACCCCCGGCGACTACCGGGACTTTACGGTGTTCCACGGCTATGTGGAGCAGTACGCATGGCGGGCTGACCCCAAGATCAGCCAGATGCCCTGCCCGGAGTGCGGCACTACCCTGCAGCCGGACGAGCTCTGGCTGAAAAAGGGCAGCAACAGCTGGTATACCCTGTGCCAGTGCCCCAGCTGCACCGGCAGCGGCAACGCTGCCGGGCAGGGCGTGTTCCAGCGGTACAAGCTGTCCCGCCGGGACGGTCTGCACTGGAGCTTTGCCCGCTGCGCCCAGATGCCGGACGCCGAAAGCCTTGCCCGCTGGGAAAAGCTGCGCACCGCCCAGCTGGAGCGGATGCGCGCCAAGGCCGAAAAGCAGGCTGCGGAAAAATAAAAGCAGGAAAATCCCCTTCCGTTTCGTAGTATAGATAGCAGAGCACAGAACGTGTCGAAAAATGCACACTCTGTTCACGGCTCTGTCATAGAGAATGGATATACTAAGCATAATGCAGCCTGCCCGGGAACGCCCCGGCACCGGCTGCACAGAAAGGGATCGGACACAGGATGCAAACCACACTGATGGGCTGGATACACCAGCTTGGAACACTGGAATACTGGGAAGCGCTGCTGGCAGGCTTTGAGGGGCTTGGCCCCCTTGTGCCCATTCTGCTGGCGATGGTGGAGTCCTTTTTTCCGCCGCTGCCGCTCATCGCCATTGTGGCGCTGAACGTGGCCGCACACGGCGGTCTGCTGGGCTTTTTGTACAGCTGGGCAGGCGTGGCGCTGGGCGGCACCATCATGTTTTTGTTCTGGCGGCGGCTCATCAAGCGCTTTTTCTGGAAGGTAGCCAGCCGCTCCCCCAAGCTGGAAAAGGCGCAGCAGTGGGTGAACCGCTTCGACACCTCGTCCCTGTTCATGCTGTCGCTGCTGCCCTTCACCCCCACCTCCTTCATGCACTTTGCCTTCGGGATGTCGGACTTTGACGAAAAGCGCTACCTGCGCACCGTTCTTTTGGGCAAGGGGCTGATGGTGGCCATGATGGCCGTCTTTGGGCAGTCGCTGGTCAGCTCCCTGAAAAACCCATTCTACCTTGTACTCGCAGTCCTGCTGTGGGGCGGGATGTACTGGGTAAGCAAAAGGTTCTGCCGGAAGCATCATCTGGAATAAAACGATATTGTTCGGGACAGCAGAGCACCTGCGGGCGCACTGCTGTCTCTTTTTTTGCGAAAAAATGCCATGGCGGGCAGCCCGCAGACTGCCCGCCATGGCATGAGATCCATCATTTTTTATTTTGCTTCCGGTTCCTGCACAAGGGGCTCCGCCGGCGGCGGGGTGAGGGTGGAATGCTCCACCACAAAGGCCGCAGCCCTTGCCCGGGCAAGGCGCTGACGCACCTTGCGGGTGTCGTTGGCGGGGAAGGTGCGCTCCCCGTCCAGCTTCTCGTCCCAGTGCGCAAGGGCGGCGTTCACCTCGGCTTCGGTGGGCTGCAAGCCCTCCCGCTCGGCCACCAGCAAAAGCCCCAGCCAGCTGCGCAGCTTGCGCTCTGCCTGCTGGTGCAGCCATTGCCGGAACTGCTCCACCGTCTGCCCGCGCACGGCCAGGAACTGGTCAAAGTTGACCCCGTTCGCCTGCAAGCCCAGATTGAACTGCCGCTGCTCGGCAAAGTAGTTGCCCGCTTCCAGCCGCTTGGGCACCGGGCCGGTCACCTCGTCGCCCAGCTGCCAGACCAGTTCCTTCTCGGCCCTGTCCTTGGCCTGTGCGCAGCGCCTTGCGTAGAGCTCCCGGGTCACCCGGTCGCGCAGCGCGGCCTTGCCTGCGGCATCGGCGGCGCGTTCTTCATCGCCGTAGCTGCGGTTGATCTCCAGTTCAATGGTCAACCGGCGCAGCGGGTGTGGCTCAATGGCCTGCACAAAGCCGGTGTCCCGCCCCAGCTCCAGCGGCGGCAGGGTGTAAAACTGCGCCCCTGCCCGGAAGCCCTCGGCCTTGTTGACTGCCAGCAGCTCAAAATCCGGGTCGGTCACCGGTACAAGCTGCTGCTCCTGCACCAGCTGCCGGTAAAGAGGGTCAAAGCCCTCCAGAATGGTGCGGTTCACCGCTGCCGTCAGCAGCTCCTCCTCGTCCTGCGGGGCATCCGGGGCGGTCTGCTCCTTTGTCAGCGCAGCGGCCAGCTCCTCCGCGCTTGCCGTGAAGACCAACCGGCAGTCCCCCGGCTCTGCCATGCCGAAATGTTCCAGTTTCATGCGGTACTCCTCCCCTCTCAGCGGTTCATGATGCCGACCATCAGCACCAGCAGCGCCACGCCGATGCCGGCGTACAGCAGCTCGGCACCCAGCACGGACTTGTCGCCCTCCACGAACATCTTCTCCGGGGCATCGGGGTCGTAGTACAGGGTGACCACGCTGCCCTCTGCAAAGGGCTTGCCCTTGGCGGGCTTGGGGTACTGCAGCCGGTGGCTGCCGCCTGCGGTGGTGAACTGTAGCACATAGGCAGCGCCGTCCCGGCTCTGCACCGTACCGCTTACCGTGGCCTGCACGCAGACGCCCTTGGTGCGCAGCCGCTGCCGCGCCCGCACGCTGCGCAGCGCCATGTAAAGCATGATCAGTGCGCCCACCAGAAAAATAATCACATTCAGCATCGTTTTCCCTCGTTTTTCCGTAATCGCCGGACAGTGCCCGGACGTATAGACAGTACCGCATAATTCTAAGTGCCGATACGACGCGCGAGGTGCGGCAGATACTAAGCCAAAAGCGCAGATAATACTTTGTGTATTATCGAGCATTTTGGCAACGCAGATGCCGTGCCGCAGCCGCCGGAACGGTGCTTAAGCCGTCAGGCGGGAATTGTGCAGTGCTGCCTATCGTTTATTGTACCATAATCTGCCCTAAAAAGCGCCCCGCAGCCGCTATCCAGAGTGCACCAACTTTGCTGCAAAAATTTGTCGAATAATTTTGAAATTAAGCCTTGACATTTCCTTTGTATCTGGTATAATAACTATCGTTCCCGGCGCTGAGACGCAGGAACAAAACAGAATATGCGGATATGGCGGAATTGGCAGACGCGTTAGATTCAGGTTCTAATCGGGGCAACTCGGTGG
>CAKTCY010000090.1 GCA_934540955.1 uncultured Faecalibacterium sp. | reverse complement strand
GAGGATCTCATCGGCAAAAAGCTGGGCATCGTGTGCAATCTGGCACCCCGTCCCATGCTCAAGGGCAAGTACGTCAGCGAGGGTATGATCTTCGCTGCCGACACCGCCGACGGCGGCTGCTCCATTGCCTTCTACGGCGACGATACCCCCGTGGGCAGCCGTATCCACTAAGTGAGGAGCATCATGTCTGATAATACAGTCGTCCGTGCGGCAAAGCTGGATAAGATTTTCGGCACACCGGTTTGCGCTGTGCTGCTGGCCATCTTCTGCAATGTCCTGTGGGGCTCGGCCTTTCCGTTCATTAAGCTGGGCTACCGCCTGTTCTCCATCGACTCCGGCAACACCGCCTCCATCTTCTGCTTTGCAGGGGTGCGGTTCATGCTGGGCAGTGTGCTGGTGCTGCTGGGCAGCATCCTGCTGCAGGGGCGGGCACCCCGCCTGCCCCGGGGCAGGGTAGCAGCCGAGTGCTGCGCGCTGGGCTTGTGGCAGACCACGGCGCAGTATGCGTTCTACTACATCGCTGTGGCCATGCTCACCGGCGCGTTTGGCGGCATCCTGAACAGCACCCAGAGCTTTCTGGGCGTCATCTTTGCCCACTTCATCTATGGCAATGCAGACCGCATGACCCCGGCAAAAACGCTGGGCTGCGCGGTGGGCTTTGCCGGGGTGCTCATCGGCACCCTTGGCAACCACGGCGGCGGCAGCGGCTGGGGCGTGTTCTGCATGATGGCGGCGACCGTCATCTTCACCCTGTCCGGCCCGTGGAACAAGTCGGTCACCAAAAAAGCCGACAGCTTTGCCGTCTGCTTTCTGAACCTGTTTGTGGGCGGGCTGGCGCTGTTTGTGCTGGGCACCGTTATGGGTGGTCGTCTCCATGTGCAAAGTGCGCTGGCTGTGGTGGTCATGCTGTATCTGGCCTTCATCTGCGGTGCAGGCTATATCCTGTGGGCACTGCTGATGAAAAACAACCCGGTCAGCCGCATCGCCATCTTTGGCTTCGTCAACCCGGTGGTCAACGTGCTGCTGAGCGCCGTGCTCAACGGCGAACCGCTGTTCCGCTGGCAGTATCTGGCGGCGCTGGTGTTCGTGTGCGTGGGCATCTGGCTGGTGAATAAAGCCCCTGCCCAAAAGGAGAAGGTATGACCGGTCCTATTTTTGACACCCACGCCCATTACAGCGCCCGCGCCTTTGACGCCGACCGCTTTGCGCTGCTGGACAGCCTGCCCGGCAAGGGTGTGGTAGGCGTGTGTGAGCAGGCCACCCACTCCGGGGATGCGCCCCGGGTGCTGGAGTTGGCGCACCGCTACCCGTGGGTGGTGGCGGCCATTGGCATCCACCCGGAAAGCCTGCTGCCCGCCGCCGACTGCGGCGAGGACGGCCCCGCGCCCACGGTGTCGGTGTACGGCGGCGATTGGGCTGCTGAGATGCAGGCGCTGATGCCCTACTACGACGACCCCAAGGTGGTGGCGGTAGGGGAGTGCGGGCTGGACTACCACTGGCCTGTGCCCAAGGACGCCCAGCTGGCGCTGTTTGAAGCCGAGCTTCGGCTGGCGCTGGAGCTGGACAAGCCCATCATCGTGCACGACCGGCAGGCCCACGCAGACGTCTACGCGCTGCTCAAAAAGTACCGTCCCAAGGGCATCGTGCACTGCTATTCCGGCAGCGCCGAGGATGCCGTGCAGCTGGCGGCGCAGGGGCTGTATATCGGCTTTGGCGGTGCCTGCACCTTCAACGGTGCCAAGCGCGCAGCCAAGGCCATTGACGCCCTGCCGCTGGATGCTATCGTGCTGGAGACCGACTGCCCTTACATGGCACCGGAGCCGGTGCGCGGCACCCGCTGTGACAGCTCCCTCATCCGCTATGTGGGCGCGTACATCGCCCAGCGCAAGGCACTTGCCCCGGAGGAGGTGTTCCGCACCACCGCTGCAAACGCCCGCCGGGTGTTCGGGCTGTAACCATTTTTCCGCAGGTCGCGGGGCAAAGCGCCCCGCTTCTGAATAAATCAAGTCAATTCATTGAAACCGATAAGAATAAGGAGATCACTATTATGAAGGCACGCATTCCCAAACACCGCGAGTTCATCATCAACTTCCCCGACAGCATCGACCAGAACAAGGCCAACGAGGGCTGGGCAAAGCTGCAGCAGATCGTGGAGGACTACAAGAAGGCTCACAACGGCGCTTCCGTTTATGCCCCCACCTTCATCGAGGACTGCGAGCCCGAGGTCAAGAAGCTGCAGGAAGAGTACGGCTTTGAGTACACCGTGGAGTTCGTTCAGTAAATTCAGCATCGCCTGATAGTAAAAGGGTCATTGCACAAACCGTGCAATGACCCTTTTTGCGTAAAGCGTTCTGTTTCTGTTACACCTCGTAGTCCAGACAGACGCGGTTTTTGTAGTAGGGGCGCACCTTGCTGTTTGCCACTGCCACATGCGCCGGGTGGGTGGAGTAGCCCTTGAGTGCCTCGGCGCTCTCAAAGGTGGTGTCCAGCATCAGGTCGGCGTTGGAGGAGGGGAGAGCATCAATGTTGACGTGGATGTCCACAAGCCCCGGAATTTTGCCGGAAAGACCTTCCAGCCCCTCTTTGATGCCAGCCTTGACGGCGGCCTTTTCCTCGGCGGACAGTTCGTCCTTCAGCTGCCAGAGAATAACGTGCTTGACCATAACAAAAAACCTCCTGCGTTTTTTCTCATTGTAACAGGATGAGAAAAAATCCGCAAGAGGGAAGCTGCAAAGTATTATTTGGGTGCAAACAGCAGCACCACCAGAAGAACAGCGCAGAGTACCGAAAGCCCAATGCCCTCCAACCGGGTCTGCTTGATGTACTTTTCCGTTGGTTCGGTTTTCGTATACCGCCCACGGTCATGCAGGGCAATGGCATCCTCCGGCTGCAGCGCCATAAAAATGCCGAACCCGATGCCGAAAAGCGCGACTAAAATTGCGCCGATGACTTCCATAGAAACCCCTCACTTTTTGTTTTTGTCGTCCTTGCTCATGTTGTAGCACAGACTGGAGATCAGCAGAGCAACACTGAACACGAGCGCTGCCACCATCAAAATAGAGTGCAGCGGCTCCACCTTGGGCAGAAAAGTGTTGACCAGCCAGAACGCGCCGCAGAGGATCAACAGGATGCCGTAAAATTTGTGGAAATGCTTCTTTTCGTCCTCGCTGCTCCAGCCAGTGCCGGTGCCATTGTAAAGGTCCCGGATGCCGCGGTATAAAAACAGCACACCCAGCGCAGCGTTCAGCCAGTCTATGGTGGAAAGGTTCAGATTCATAATTTGCCTCCCGGCGGCTCAGTCCGCGCTGTGCTCCCAGATTTCATACAGGATCAGGTAAATCACATCAACGATGACTGTAATGGTGCGTACCCCGTTGCTCAGGGTAGGGAAGCCGCCCAGAAACTGCGAAGAAGCAAGAACCATTGCGTTGAAGATCTCCCACACGCCGTTTTTCTTCTGCCACATGGCGCGGTATTCCGGGTCGCTGTCATATTTGTTGAAAAAGGTGTGGATCAGCGGGTCTTTGCCTTGCAGGTCGCGGACGCCCATCCACAGCGCCACAAGGCAGAACAAAAGCTCAATAATGTTGTACCAGCCAAACGCCAGCTGCATAAAATGCACCTCCCATCTTTTACCATATTATAACATAGGGGGGCGAAAACACAAGGACGGCATTCAACCTTCCTGCGTGAATTTTGCATAAATTGCGCATCAACTATTTGTTGAAACAACACAAAATAAAACCAGCCGGACGAGGCGGTTGCAAGCCCTCGTCCGGCTGGATACTTACTTCTTCGGAGTCATAAGCCTCTTCTCCTTGGTGACCTCATTTTCGGAATACGGGTTTCATAGGGTGACTCTCCTTAGAAACGTTTCTTCAGAATTTTAGGTGCTTTGCAAGGGGATGAAAATCAATTGTACATTGGACTGACCCTTTTCTCAACTGTTGGACTGCGGCAAACGGTTCATGAGGATGAATTTCATATTACCACATTCTTTCGAGTTAGATTTGCAAGGGAAGCGTCTTACTTAGTACATTGGTAGAACTCCTTTTCAGCTATTCAAATAAGGTTCTCCGGATCATTGATACTTTCATAAGAATCATCTCCAGCGGATCTATCTGAACGCTCTGGGGAAGAATTGAATCGACAGGTTGTCGTGTTATCGCATTATTGATGCTCAAGACCGGCTCTGTTTTTGTGTTTTTATACGGGGGAAACATCCCGTTTGTGGTGAGCCTCTGTTTTGCTTCTCAGCGAACCCCGACAGCCTGTCCCTGCTGTGCGGGTTCCATATCAACCATCGGTCTTCGCTCCTTTCTTCTTAAAGTCAGCGGGAGTAACTCTCTTTTGAGCTTCTGCTGTACTTCTCTGGTTTCTGGCTTAATTATACAGGAAGATGCACGTTTTGTCTATTGGCAGACCGTACAAAGAATAAATTTTGTTTTTGTGCAATGTTGAAACCTGTGGCAGTGCAGAAAAAATACCCAGAAGTTCCGGGTCGTTCGTGAAGGATTTTCCACAAAAGGGGAGAAAGTGCCCGCAAGCTATTATGCGCCGGTTCGATTTGTGCTACAATAGCGCCAATGAATGGTAGTCGCCGCCGCCCCGCGAGATGAAAGTTTCGCGGGGCGGCTTTTTT
>CAKTCY010000089.1 GCA_934540955.1 uncultured Faecalibacterium sp. | reverse complement strand
ACACCGCCGCCATTGCCTGCAATCTCGGCAGCGCCATCGGCAAGGCCGCAGAGCTTGCCATCGAGGTGAACTGCGGCCCCGAGGTGCTGACCGGCTCCACCCGGCTCAAGTCCGGCACGGCGCAGAAGCTGATTTTAAACATGATCTCCACCGGCTCCATGGTGCGCACCGGCAAGGCCTACCAGAACCTGATGGTGGATGTGCAGCAGACCAACGAAAAGCTGCACACCCGCGCCGAGAATATCGTGATCGACGCCACCGGCGTGGAGCGGGAAAAAGCCCGCGCTGCTATTGATGCAGCGGGCGGCAGCGTAAAGACCGCCATCACCATGCTGCTGGCAGACTGCGATGCCGCAGAGGCCGCCCGGCGGCTGGAAAAGGCCCGCGGCCATGTGCGGGAGGCCATCCGGCTGGAGGTGCTGTAAGACACATTTTTACACCCAAGTTCCTTAGCGGCACAGGCCGCATCGGATATACACCTGTTTTAAAGGAGGACCCACTTATGACGAATGAAGAACTGGTCCGCGCGGCGCTGGAGAAGGTCGGCGGAAAGAGCAACGTTCTCACCGCAACCAACTGCATGACCCGTCTGCGGGTGCGCGTCAAGGAGGATGCCAAGATCGACGACGAGGGCCTGAAGGCCATCGAGGGCGTGATGGGCATCGTGCATGACCGTGCCGGCTATGTGGAGATCGTGGTCGGCCCCGGCAAGTGCCGCAAGTGCGCAGATATCTGCCGCGATATGGGCATCCCGGCGGACGCCGCCGCCTCCACCGCCAACGACTGGCAGGCCAATAAGGCCGCAGTCAAGGCCGGCCAGAAGCAGAGCAAGGTCAAGGAGCTGTTCAAGACCTTCGGCGATATCTTTATCCCCCTGATCCCGGGCGTTGTGGCCTCCGGCCTGTGCGCCGGCATCAACTCCCTGATCGGTCAGGTGGTGCCGAACTACGCCGACATCCCCGCACTGGCTCTGATCAGCACCCTGCTGGGCCTGATGAACACCTGCTTCCTCGGCTACCTGACCGCATGGGTCGGCTACCGCGCAGCGGAAAAGTTCGGCGGCACCCCCATTCTGGGCGGTATGCTGGGCATGATCACCGGTCTGGACGGCATCAACAAGATCTCCGGCATTCTGGGCCTGTTCAACGAGGCTGTGCCGCTGGATTCCATCCTGCGTGCAGGCCGCGGCGGTGTGCTGGCCGTTGTGCTGGGCGCATGGTGCCTTGTCAAGATCGAGCGCTGGGTGCGCAGCTGGATGCCCGAATCTCTGGACATCGTGTTCACCCCGCTGATCACTATGATCCTCTGCCTCGTGCCCTATATCCTGCTCATCATGCCCGCTACCGGCTACATTTCCACCGCTCTGTGCTGGGTGGTTGAAAAGCTGTGCATGAGCGAAAGCCTGATCGTGCGCATCATTGCCGGTTATGTTTCCACCGCTCTGTTCCTGCCCATGGTCGCTATGGGTATGCACCACGGTCTGGTGGCCCTGTACTCCGTGCAGCTGGAGACCTTCGGCTACGTTACCCTGTACCCCGCTCTGGCTATGGCCGGTGCAGGTCAGGTGGGCGCTGCCATCGCCATCTACTTCAAGGCTAAGAAGTGCGGCAACACCCGTCTGAAGAACGTTATCACCGGCGCTCTGCCCGCAGGTCTGCTGGGCATCGGTGAGCCGCTGATCTACGGCGTCACCCTGCCCATGGGCAAGCCCTTCATCAGCGCCGGTCTGGGCGCAGGCTTCGGCGGTGCCTTCGTCATGGCCATGCAGGTGGCTGCTACCGCCTGGGGCCCCTCCGGTCTGCTGGCTCTGTTCGTCATGACCGCCGGCCCTCACGGTGTGGCTGCTTCCGTTGGCTGCTACGCAGTGGGTCTGGTCATCTGCTACATCATGGGCTTTATCGTGACCAACGCAATGGTCTCTGTTGAGGACGTTGCCAATGCTTAAAACACTCGGACGGTCAGTGTATCTGACGCAGTTTGAGGAACAGCGTGCGTCGCTTTCCGCTTTTGCGGCAGGCGGCGCGCCTGTTTTTATCTCACTGCATATCAGCGAAGAATTTGATGCCGCTTACTGCGCCCGCGTGCAGGAAATGTGCGATTTCCTCTCCGCGCAGGGCTGGCGCATTCTGGCAGACGTGTCGGAAAAGACGATCCGGCAGTTCGGCTGTGCCGACCTGACCACGCTGGCAAAGCGGCTGCACCTGTGGGGTCTGCGGCTGGACTACGGCTTCTCGCTGGAGGAGATGTGCGCCCTTGCGCAGCAGCTGCCCGTTGCCGTCAACGCCTCTACCACCACCCCGGAGGTGGCGCGGCAGCTGGCGGCGGGCGGCGGCACGGTCATCGCCATGCACAACTTCTACCCCCGCCCGGAGACCGGCCTCGACCCGGAATTTCTGCGCGAGAGCACCGCAGCTTTGCAGGCCGAGGGCTTGCAGGTGTACGGCTTTATCCCCGGCGATGCCCTGCTGCGCGGCCCGCTGTACAAGGGGCTGCCCACACTGGAGGCCCACCGCACCGCCGCCCCCTCGGCGGCCTTTGCGGACTTGGCGCTGAACTACGGGCTGGACGGCATTTTTGCGGGTGACCCGGAGGTCAGCGCCCGGGAGCAGGAGTACATCCGCCACTTCTGCGCCACCGGCGAGCTCTGCCTGCCGGTCGTCCTGCGCCCCGGCTATGAGACGCTGTACGACCGCACCTTTACCTGCCGCCCGGACTCGCC
Organism: uncultured Faecalibacterium sp.; assembly: GCA_934540955.1. Lineage (GTDB taxonomy): Bacteria > Bacillota > Clostridia > Oscillospirales > Ruminococcaceae > Faecalibacterium. The sequence continues at coordinate 1,951 of CAKTCY010000089.1, read as the reverse complement.
CAAGGGGCTTGTGCGGTATCAGGAATCCCGGCTCTACTCCTGCTTTGGCAGCACCGTGCAGCCGGACAACTGCGCAGAGCGCCGCCGCCGCTGCGTGACCATGGATAACATCGGCTACGGGCGCTATTCCGGCGAGATTCAGCTTGTGCGCGCCGACCTGCCCGCAGACGAAAAGGTGAACGTCATCGGCGAGGTGCCCGCAGCATACGACCTGCTGCTGGACTGCATTCAGCGCGGAAAGACCTTCCGCATGGTAAAAGTACAGGAATAAACCCTCTCAGTCATCTCGCTTTGCTCGATGCCAGCTCCCCCGAAAGGGGGAGCTTTTTTTGTGCTGACCGACAGATGCAAAAAGCTCCCCCTTCGGGGGAGCTGGCGAACGAAGTGAGCCTGAGAGGGTTCGTTCCAAAACCCCCTCCGTGAAAATGCAATGCCGGAGCGTCCGCAGACGCTCCGGCATTGCTCTATTATAAATAATATTTCCGCTGAATATGCGCAAAGCGAACGCGGAGCGCATTCAAATCGTTTTCTTCTTTTTCGGATACACAAAGGCGTCGCGGCGGTACACCGCCACGAGGTACGCCGCCATGAAGCACCAGATGATGGGCTCGCACAGGATGACGGCGTTGTAGGCGTAGCGCGGGATGAACACCAGCACAAAGAGCACCTTGCCCACCAGCTCGATGACGCTGGAAAACAGCGGCAGCACCTTCTGCCCAAGGCTCTGCAAAGCGTACCGGGTGCACAGCAGCACCCCCAGCACCGCGTAGAACGGTGCGTTCCACATCAGATACCGTGCGCCGTTTTCCAGCACGAGCGGCGCGGTGGAACCGGAGATCAGCTGCACCAGCTGCCGGGCAAAAAGCTGCATCAGCACGATGTCTGCCACCATAATGACCACCGAGCACAGGTACATGGTGCGCATTCCCTTGCGCACCCGCTCCGGCTGGGCGGCGCCCCGGTTCTGGGAGACAAAGGTAGAGCCGGCGTTTGCCATGGAGATCAGCGGCATACTGGTAAAGGAGAACAGCTTGCGTGCGGCAGTGTGCCCCGCAATGGTCAGCGTGCCCAGTCCGTTGATGCCGTATTGCAGCACCACCGAACCCGCCGACACGATGCTGCTCATCAGCCCCATGGAGATGCTCTGGCTGAACAGCTCCCAGTACAAATGCTGTCCCACCGCCCAGTGCCTGCGGGCGGGCAGCAGCAGCGGCACGCGGCGCATCACATACAGAATGCACAGCACCACCGAGATGCCCTGCGCAATGACGGTAGCCACCGCCGCGCCCTGCACGCCCATGCCCAGCCCGGCAATGAACCACAGGTCCAGCGCCACGTTCAGCCCCGAGCTGATGAGCAGGAACACCAGCGGCATCACGCTGTTGCCGATGGCGCGCAGCAGCCCGGCGCACAGGTTATAAAGGAACATCACCAGCACGCCCAAATCGATGACGATGATGTAGCGGTAGGCGTCCTCTAGAATTTCGGCGGGGGTGTCCAGCAGCTGCAGCAGCGGCCGCAGGCCGAAAAAGCCCGCCGCAGTAATGACAAAGCTTGCACAAAGCCCGATGACCAGAGACCCGGCCACCGTCTTTTTGAGCAGATCCTCGTCCTGCGCCCCGTAGGAGCGCGCAGCCACGATGGAAAGCCCGTTGCCGATGCCGATGCCAAAGCCCACCAGCAGCTCGTAGATGGACCCGCAGGAGCCGATAGCGGCCAGTGCGGTATCGCCCAGCACGTTGCCCACGATCATGGTATCCACGGTATTATACAGCTGCTGGAACAGATTGGACACCAGAATGGGCAGCATGAACAGCAAAAGGTTCTTGAAAATAGGCCCGTGCAGCAGGTCTGCATTCCGGTTAAAGAGGTTTGTTTTCAGGGGTCGCGTCTGGGTCATAGGGTTCCTTTCTTCGCGCAAAAAGGAGGCCGTTGCACAAAAAACTGTGCA
>CAKTCY010000088.1 GCA_934540955.1 uncultured Faecalibacterium sp. | reverse complement strand
ACCCACAGCATGGAGGTGGCCTGGCTGGCCGGCCTGCTGGCAGGCGAGATGGGCGTGAACGTCACGCTGGCCCGCCGCGCCGGATTGCTGCATGACATCGGCAAGGCGCTGGACCACGAGATCGAGGGCAGCCATGTCCAGATCGGTGTGGACATCTGCCGCAAGTATAAGGAGAATACCCAGATCATCCACGCCATCGAGGCCCACCACGGCGACGTGGAGCCCAAGACCCCGCTGGCCTTCATCATCCAGGCCTGCGACGCCATCAGCGCCGCCCGCCCGGGTGCCCGCCGCGAGAACGTGGAGAGCTACGTCAAGCGTCTGGAAAATCTGGAGGAGATCTCTGCCAGCTTTGAGGGCGTCGAGCAGGCCTTTGCCGTTCAGGCAGGCCGCGAAGTGCGCATCATGGTCAAGCCCGACGTCGTCAGCGACGATCAGGTCATCCTGCTGGCCCGCTCCATTGCCAAGAAGATCGAGGATACCCTCGATTATCCCGGCCAGATCAAGGTCAACGTCATCCGCGAGAGCCGTGCCGTCGAGTACGCAAAATAAAAAGATCGCATTTTCTGCCGCTGAGGTCATGCAGCCTCGGCGGCTTTTTTATGCGTTCATGATGACGATTCTTCACGTTGCGGGAAAGGAAAAAGAGCGTTTTTCTTTCAAAAACAAAGAGGGACACAGATGCTGTGCACAGCAGAAAGACAAAGAATGACTGTTTTGCAGCACTTGTACTCGTATGACGCACAATATAGGGGCAAAACTATACAAAATTCGGTTTTTGGCTTTTGGCCGAAATTGGGCAATTCACAGAAAGTGACCGCTTTCCTGTCAAAAGGGCAAAAAACCACTTTTCTTTTTGTGCAGAGCGGAGTATAATGCAGCCATAGCACAAAGGAGTGCAGCGTTCCAGAGGGGGAACGAACGTCCCTTGTGCATTTTTTAGAACACGGTACTTTACTGGTGTAAAACGGTAAAGCATTAAAGAGAGGGGAAAGATTTATGAAATTCGATCGTCGTATTTCCCGCCGCAGCTTCCTGGCTGCGTCCGGCATCTCTGCGGCAGCCCTGGCCCTGACGGCCTGCGGCGGCTCCGCCAGCTCCACGGCTGCCTCCACGGCAGCTTCCGGCACGGCTTCCTCTGCGGCTGGCACCGCAGCGGGCGGCACCCTGAACATCATGCTGGAGACCGAGGTCCAGTCGCTGGACCCCCAGATCGCCACCGACGGCACCTCCTTTGAGGTCATCGCCGATTACACCGACGGCCTGATGCAGATGGACGCCGACGGCTCCGCCGTCCCGGCCATTGCCGAGAGCTATGACATCAGCGAGGACGGCAAGACCTACACCTTCCACCTGCGCGACGCCAAGTGGTCCAACGGCGAGGCCGTCACCGCAGCTGACTTCGTCTTCGGCTGGCAGCGCGCCGTCGATCCGGCCAACGCCTCCGAGTATTCGTATATGCTGTCCGACATCGGCCAGGTGGTCAACGCCGCCGAGATCATCGCAGGCGAGAAGCCCGTCACCGATCTGGGCGTGACCGCTGTGGACGACAAGACCTTGGAAGTGCAGCTGAACGTTCCCGTCAGCTATTTCCTGAGCCTGATGTACTTCCCCACCTTCTACCCCGTCAACGAGGCCTTCTTCAACACCTGCAAGGACACCTTCGGCACCAGCCCCGAGACGGTGCTGTCCAACGGTGCCTTTACCATGACGGACTACCAGCCCGCCGCTACGGCCTTTGAGCTGGTGAAGAACCCCGATTACTACGACGCCGATAAGGTGTCTCTGGACGGCCTGTCCTATCAGGTCATCAAGGACAGCCAGCAGGCTCTGATGAGCTTCCAGACCGGCGCGCTGGACCTCACCCTGCTGAACGGCGAGCAGGTCGATCAGGTCAAGGACGACCCGCAGTTCACCAGCGTGGGCGCAGGCTACCTGTGGTACATCAGCCCCAACATCGACGCTGTGCCCGAGCTGGCCAACCTGAACCTGCGTAAAGCCATCACCTTTGCGCTGGATCGTGATTCCATCACCGGCGACGTGCTGAAGGACGGCTCCGCCCCCTGCTACACCGCCGTTCCTCCCCAGTTTGCCACCGGCCCCGACGGCAGCGATTTCAGCGCCGACCAGACCAAGTTTGCCGAGGACTGCGCCTTTGACGCCGACAAGGCAAAGCAGTTCTACGAGGCCGCCAAGAGCGAGCTGGGCAAGGATTCCTTCACCTTTGATATGGTGGTGGACGCCGACGATGCCCCCCAGAAGGTGGCACAGGTGGTCAAGGAGCAGCTGGAGACGACGCTGGCAGGCTTTACCGTCAACCTGACCGTGGAGCCCAAGAAGCAGCGCGTGCAGGATATGCAGGACGGCAACTTCCAGCTGGGCCTGACCCGCTGGGGCCCCGACTACGCCGACCCCATGACCTATCTGGGCATGTGGGTGACCGGCAACTCCAACAACTACGGTCTGTGGAGCGATGCCGACTACGATGCCATCATTGACGAGTGCACCACCGGTGACCTGTGCACCGACCCCGAGGGCCGCTGGGCTGCCCTGTACGAGGCAGAGCAGATCGTTCTGGAGCAGGCGGTCATCTTCCCCCTGTACGGCCAGTGCAATGCCGAGATGGTCTCCTCTGCCGTTACCGGCGTAGACTTCCACCCCGTGGCACTGAACCGCGTGTACAAGAACGCCGCTAAGAGCGAGTAAAACTGAAAGCACACTGAACAAGGCCGCACAGTGGCCCGCAAAGAGCCACTGTGCGCCTTTTTGGCATTGTGCCTGTCCGCGGCAGACGAACGACTGACCGCGAGATCCCGGAAGGAAAAAGGGGGTCCACCCGACGTGAAAAAATATACGCTCAAGCGAATCCTGACCTCGCTGTTCACGCTGCTGGCAATTCTGCTGGTGCTGTTCATCCTGATGCAGCTGATGCCCGGTTCGCCCTTCAATGATGAAAAGCTGACGCCCGATATGCGGGCTGCCCTGTACGCAAAGTACGGCCTGGATCAGCCCATCTACATCCAGTTCTTCCGCTATGTGGGCAATATGCTCCGCGGAGATCTTGGCGTGAGCTATAACATCTCCAAGAATACACCCATCTCCCAGCTCATCCAGAGCCGCCTGCCCATCTCCATTCAGGTGGGCGGCATGGCTGTGACGCTGGGTGCCGCTGTGGGCCTGGTGCTGGGCATCATTGCCGCACTCAAGCGGGATACCATTTTTGATACCATCGCCACCATCATCTCGGTCATCGGCGTGTCGGTGCCTTCCTATGTGTTCGCACTGGCCCTGAGCTATGCCTTTGGCTTCAAGCTCCGCTGGTTCCCGATGCTGTTCTCCGCCAAGGATGTCTTTGGCTCCAGCGTCCTGCCCAGCATCTCGCTTTCCATGTTCACCATGGCCTCCATTGCCCGCTTTACCCGCAGTGAGATGATCGAAGTCCTTGATTCCGATTACATGCTGCTGGCCGAGAGCAAGGGCATCTCCGGCCCGGCGCTGATCTTCCGCCATGCCCTGCGCAATGCCCTCATCCCCATCATCACGGTGCTGGCACCCCTGATCGTGGATCTGATGACCGGCTCGCTGGTGGTGGAAAAGATCTTCGCCATTCCCGGCGTGGGCAGCCTGCTGGTCACGGCCATCCAGTCCAACGATTACAACGTGGTCATTGGCCTGAGCTTTATCTACAGCGCCATGTACATTGGCATCATGCTGGTCGTGGACCTGCTTTACGGCGTCATCGACCCGCGCATCCGCTTGGCAAAGGGGGACGACTGATATGGCAGAAAAAGCAATCCGCCTGGGCGGCGAATCCACTGCCGACGCCATCGTCAGCGCCGTGGATTCCCTGTATGCCGACCACAAGTTTACCGCAGAGGATTTTGCCCGCAAGCACAACGATGCCGAGCTGGCAATGGACTCGAACTTTGCGGCCCAGAGCTTCTGGAAGGACGTCCGCATCCGCTTCTTCCGCAAAAAGAGCGCGGTGCTGGGCCTGGTCCTCATCGTTTTCATCGTGCTGCTGGCCGTGCTTGGCCCGGGCATGAACGATTACACCTACTCCGGCCAGGACCTGAGCCAGAAGAACTTTGCCCCCCGTGTGCCGGGCATTGAGAGCTTTGGCATTCTGGACGGCAGCGAGAAGATGAGCACCACCACCGGCTCCAAGCTGGTGAACAGCTATGTGGAAAAGGGCAAGGAGGACGTGTACTACTGGTTCGGCAGCGACCTGTACGGCCGCGATATCTGGACCCGCACCTGGGAGGGCGCCCGGGTCTCCCTCATCATCGCCGTGGCCGCCGCCGTCATCGATATGGTCATCGGCATGAGCTATGGCCTGATCTCGGGCTACTTCGGCGGCAAGGTAGATATGCTGATGCAGCGGTTTCTGGAGGTGGCCAACGGCATCCCGCGCCTCGTCATCGTCACGCTGCTGCTGCTGGTTTTGCAGCCCGGCATGGTCACCATCATCTTTGCCCTGATGCTGACGGAGTGGGTGGGCATGAGCCGCATCGCCCGCGCCGAGATGCTCAAGCTGAAGGATCAGGAGTTCGTTCTGGCCTCCCGCACACTGGGTGCCGGCAGCTTCTTCATCATCTTTAAGGAAGTGCTGCCCAACATCATCGGACCCATCATCACCCAGGTGATGTTCAGCATCCCCACCGCCATCTTCACCGAGGCCTTCCTCTCCTTCGTGGGTCTGGGCATCCCGGTGCCCCAGTGCTCGCTGGGTTCGCTCATCAGCGAGCTGTACAACAGCTTTACCACCCACCCCTACCAGATCATCCCGCCCATCGTGGTCATGAGCCTGCTGATGCTCAG
>CAKTCY010000087.1 GCA_934540955.1 uncultured Faecalibacterium sp. | reverse complement strand
CCGAGATGTTGCCCTCTGCGTCATAGCAGGCGTAAAAGGCAGGGATGACACCCTGATATTTTTTGATATCTTTCATGCTTCAAGCCCTTCTTTACAATCAGTAATAAATCAAGATAAAATAGTCGTTCGTATCGGGTTCTGACGCTTTCTGCGCCGAGCAGGGGCATTTTTGCCCTCTTGCCGCGGTCGTGTAAAACCTCTTGCGGTGCCCTGCATCCGCTTCGACCCTTGGGCGGGTCTCGCGTCTTGCAGACCGCTGCGCCAAAAATTTCTCCCTGTTTCGGCCGCAGGCCGCGGTCGAAATTTTAGCCCTTGACCGCACCCATTGCGATGCCCTTGGTGAAGTACTTCTGGAAGATGAGGAAGATGATGATGATCGGCACAGCAGCCAGTGCGGCACCGGCCATGATCAGGCCGAAGTCGGTGCTGTTTTCTGCCTGCAGCTTTGCAATGCCCAGCGAGATGGTCAGGTTGCTGGTGCTGGACAGCATGATCAACTGCATGAAGTAATCGTTCCAGCTGTTGATGAAGGTAAAGATGGCCAGTGCACCGATACCGGGCTTGACCATGGGCAGCACGATCTTGACAAAGGTGCGTGCCTCGCTGGCACCGTCGATGCGGGCAGCTTCCAGCATTTCGGTGGGGATGCCCTCACTGAACTGCTTCATCAGGAACACACCGAACGGCCAGCCTACGATGGGGAAGATGACCGCCCAGATGGTGTTGTACAGGTTCAGTGCGCTCATCTCGCGCAGCAGGGGGATCAGGATGACCTGCTTGGGCAGTGCCATAGCGCAGACGATGAGGGTGAACAGCAGCTTGCGGCCCACAAAGCGCTTTTTGGCCAGCGCATAACCGGCCATGGCGGCGGTCAGGCAGGTAAGGATCATGGACATGACTGCCATGAACACGGTGTTGATCATCCAGCGGATGGCGGCGGGAGCCATGGGCCCCACCGAGAAGTAGACGGGCTCGCCGTCGGCGCTGAGCTTGGAGCCGAAGGGCACAGCCAGCTGCCACAGCGGGGCACGCTTGCCGGCAAACAGCTTCTGGTAGTTGGTCAGCACCCACTGGCTGGGCCACCACTCGGGGGTAGTGGCATTGATGGCGGCGCCGGTCTTGAAGGAGCCGGTGATGATCCAGTACAGCGGGAAGGCGAACAGCACCGCAATGATGCTGATGAGGATGATCGCCAGAATGGTGTAGGCGCTCATCTTTTTCAGTTTACTGGGATGGCGCTTCAACGGTTTTTGCTTTTTTGCAGCAGTTGCACGCATTGTTCCGCACCTCCTTAATTATCCTTGTTGCCCAGCTTGAACTGGACAGCAGACAGAATGGCGATGATCACCGCCAGCACCACGCCCATGGCGTTGCCGTAGCCGTACTTGTACTGCTTGAAGGCGGTGTAGTAGATGTAGTACATAATGGTATCGGTCTTGTGGTTGGGGCCGCCGGAGGTCAGCAGCTGGATCAGTGCAAAGCACTGGAAGGAGTTGATGGTGGTGATGACCAGAATGTACAGGGTGGTGGGCATAATGGCGGGCCACTTGATCCTCCAGAAGCACTGGAGGTCGGTTGCGCCGTCCACCTCGGCTGCCTCCACGATGGACTGGTCCACGTTGCCCAGTGCCGAAACGTACAGCACGATGGGCTGACCCACAGAGGTGGTGAGCAAAATCAGGATGATACAGCCCAGTGCAAACCGCTCGTCACCCAGCCAGTTGATGTTTTTGTCCAGAATACCAAGGCTCTTGCCCAGATAATTGAAGATGCCGTAGTAGTTGTTGTACATCCACTTCCACACCACGGTAACGGCGACAGAGCCGGTGACCACGGGCAGGTAGAACACGCAGCGGAACAGGCTGGTCGCCCACTCCGGCAGGTCTACGATGGCGGAGGATACCCACAGCGAGAAGATGCAGGTGATGGGCACCGACACAATGACGATGACGAAGGTGTTCTTTAATGCACCAAGGAAGATGGGGTCGGCAAACAGGGTCTTGTAGTTTGCCAGACCCACAAAGATATCCGCGCGGTTCATGGTGGAGTCAAAGAAGCTGGTCACCACGCACAGGATCATGGGGTAGATGACGAAGCCCAGAAAGAAGATCAGGCTGGGCAGCAGGAAGCAGTAGGAGGCGAAGGTTTCGCGCCGTACCAGCGCACTGCTGCGTTTGGGCTCTTTCATTGCCGTCTTTGCAGCCAAGAGGATCACCAAACCTTTCGTTTGAGAGTGTTTTTCCGTAAAAAGACCCCTCCCTCACCCGGAGGAAGGGGCCTTGCGGTTCAGCTGTGATATAGTTCAAAGAAACCAGCGCTTATGCCTCGGCAGCAGCGGCTGCGTTTGCGTTGTCCACAAAGGTCTTGACGGCAGTCTCGACGGCCTCGCCGGAGCCCACGCGCTGCAGCATATTCCACCACTCGGTACGGGCAGTGGTCCAGCCCGGGGTGATCTGGTAGTAGTCGCCCAGATAGTTCATGAACTTGCTGTACTCGCTCATGACCTCGTTGCCGGCGTAGATGTCGCCCACGCTGGTGCGGACGGGGAAGTAGGTGGAGGCCAGCACGCTGTCCTTGACCTGAGAGGGGTCGGCAGCGATGAACTCGATAAAGGTCTTTGCAGCCTTGATCTTGGCCTCGTCGCCGTTATCAAAGATGCCGAAGCCCCAGATGCCGCCGCACAGCTTCGGGTCGCCGCTTTCGGTGGGGAATGCCATGGGGAAGATCTCGTCGCCGCTGATGGTCTGGCCTGCGGCAGCGGTGTCAGCGTTCAGCTGCTGTGCAATGTTCCAGCAGAAAGCCATCTGCAGGGTGCCGTTGCGGAACAGGGTGATCTCCTCGCCGCCGTTGATGGAGGGATCGAAGTTGACGCCCTTTGCATCGTACAGAGCCTGAATGGCCTTGATGTTCTCGGCAGAGTCGGCGGTGTACTTGGTGTGGGCTGCATCGGTAAAGGTGCCGCCGTACATGTTGTTGATGATGGCGCGGGTGCCCTGGTCGCCGCCCTGACCTGCGCAGTAGATGGCTGCAACGTTCTCGTAACCGCCGTTGTACAGGGCGTCAACGGTCTTCAGGAAGCCGTCGGTGCTCCAGGTGTGCTTGTCGGTATCGATGTACTGGTCAGCGCCCACTTCCTTGACCTTGGTCATGTTCACGGCCATGCAGTGTGCGGTCATGCACAGGGGGTACTCGTAGTAGTCGCCCTTCTCGTTGTGGCAGGCAGACTCCACAGAAGCGTAGATGTCCTTCTTGGCGTCGTCGGTCCACAGATCGTTCAGCGGAGCCATAACGCCCTTGGCGCCCCAGTTGGCCACCAGACGCTCGGGACCTTCCATGACCAGATCGGGTGCGCTGCCGCCCTCGATGGCGGTGTTCACCTGATCGTCGCCGTTGGTGTAGTCCAGATACTCCACGGTCACCTTGATGTCGGGGTACTTTGCGTTGAAGCTGGAAATCAGGCTCTGAACGGTATCGTCATTGCCCCAGCCGCCGATGGGGTATGTCCACAGCTTGATGCTTGCGCCGGTGCTGGCAGTGCTTGCAGCAGCAGAGGAAGCGGTGGAGGAAGCAGCAGTGCTGCTGGAGGCGGAACCGCCGCAGGCGGCCAGTGCGCCGGCAGCGCCCAGAATACCGGCAGCCTTCAGGAACGAACGGCGGGAAATGCAGTTTTTCATGGTAGACTCTCCTTGTTCATCTTCTTCGACCCCCTCAGGGATCGTGCTCCGTTTTGCTCGTAGCGGCCGCTCGTGTCTGCAGCCGTTGTTTGTAGCCTAATTATAGAAAATTATTTTCATTTTGTCTATTCATTCTTTTCATAAATTTTCATTTTCAAACCCAGCAGCCTGCACAAAATTGTGGGATATCAGAAAAAACACAATAATTTCGCACACTTTACTAGTCAAAATAGTTACAAAACGGTACACTTCCCGCCGTAATTTTGAAAATCACTTTCAGAGCCAAAATTGTAAATATGAAAAGCATTTTCACAATTTGAGGCGTTTTTTCCGCTAAAACTGTGCCCTCTGCACAGAAGCGGCGGGCAAAATGTGGTCATTACGCCTCTTGCACAGCGGCGCAGTTTCTCTTATACTTTTATATAAGAAGGTAATCACCAAAACGGCACCGGTGCACTACCGGCAGCCGAGTGAGGAGAAGGAAGAATGTCTACGAATTTTTGGGAGCTGCTGCAGCAGCATCAGGGCGACCTGACAAAATCCGGCCGCACGGTGGCCGAATATCTGGTGCAGCACGCTGCGGAGGCACAGTATCTGTCCATATCGTCGCTGGCCAGAGAGTGTCAGGTGGCCGAGGCTACGGTGTTCCGGTTCTGCCGGGCGCTGGGCTTTGAGGGCTACCACGAAATGCGCATTGCGCTGGCGCAGGCCAACGCCACCGGCGTGCTGGTAAACCAGCAGGAGCCCGCCCCGGACGCCGACACCGCAACCCTGTGCGAGCACGCTTCGGCGCTGTTCATGACCGCCATCAACGGCACCCAGAACGCCCTTTCGCCGCAGGCGGTGGAGCAGGCGGTGGCACTGCTGCATAGCGCCCGGCAGGTGTTCTGCATGGGACAGGGCGGCAGCATGGCCGCCGCCAACGAGATCTGCGCCCGGTTCGCCTGCATCACCAACAAGTTCCGCGCCGTTGCCGACAGCCATATGCAGGTCATGGCTGCCAGTCTGATGACCGAGCAGGATGTGGTGCTGTTCGTCTCCTACTCCGGCGCCACCCGCGACCTGATGGAGACCCTGCGCACCGCCAAGGCCAACGGCGCAAGGGTCATCCTGATCACCCACTACGAGGACTCCCCCGGCGCAAAGCTGGCAGACATCGTGCTGCTGTGCGGCGCACAGGAAAGCCCGCTGGA
>CAKTCY010000086.1 GCA_934540955.1 uncultured Faecalibacterium sp. | reverse complement strand
ATTTGTGCTACAATAGCGCCAATGAATGGTAGTCGCCGCCGCCCCGCGAGATGAAAGTTTCGCGGGGCGGCTTTTTTTGCGGCGAAAATTCACACAAAAAGAAACGGAGAATCAATCAAAATGCCTAAAACTTTACCGGAACGTATTTTCTTTACCATTGTCATGGCTGCTATCATGGTCTATGGCATGATCGTTTACAATGTGGCACTGAACACAAACGGTGTGACCAACGCCACCTTTGTTATGGCTCTGCACGAAATGCCGATCATGGTGCCGGTGGCCTGTGTGCTGGAATTTTTTGTGGTGGAAAAGCTGGCCACGAAGCTGGCATTCCTGTTTATGCGCCCCACAGACCGCCCGCAGTTCATCACCTACGCCATCTCGCTGATGATCGTGTGCATCATGTGCCCGGTGATGAGCCTGGTCGCAACGCTGCTGTTCAAAGAGCCGAGCTTTGGGATGTGGGTACATACTTGGGGCTGCAATATGCCCATGGCACTGTGCTGGCAGATGCTGTACTGCGGCCCGCTGGCCCGTGCCATCTTCCGGCTGGTGTTCCGCCGCGGGGAAAAGCAGGCCGCGTAAGGTGGTTTGGCTGCGATTCTATAATAAATATGTATAAGAAATATACATAAGATGCCGCTAAAACATACCGGGAAAGATACCTATACGTTTTTTATATACCTGATATATAAAAGCTATACGGTACGGCTATTTTCGCGGAAATATTTCCCAAAACCGGCAGAATACGCCTGCGAAGCACTGGATAAACCTGAGAAAATTGTACAGGTTGTGTGCTTTTACACATTGAAATTGTGCACCCTGTACAACAGTTTTGTTTTACCGGTGCAATGCTACCGGGTAAAATGTAGAATGTGCACAAATACCCTTGCCAATTTTGTGCAATCGTACTATTATACACAACGAAAAAAGACGAAACCGACAAAGAAAGGGGAGGGCGCAGACAGCATTCGGGCAGCGCCTTCCTTGCTTTTTTCACGGTACACAGTCTTTTCTTCGCGTGATAAGAAGGTGTGAAGGGGCGCGGAGCAAGGGCGTGCGGCAGATCCTCGGCCGGGGATGCGCCGCACATCCGGCTCCCGCCCGCAGACCCCTATCCCTGCAGGAAGGAGGAAAAGCAAATGAACAAATTGACGCAGGCTCTGATGGAAGAGCTCACCGTGGAGTATGTCAAGGTCGGCCCGCTGCAGATCCCGGAATCGGTGGTCATCAGCTGGGTGATCATGCTGCTGCTGCTGGTGGGCTCCATCCTGCTTACCCGCAACCTGAAGGTGGATCACATCAGCAAGCGTCAGGCAGCACTGGAAGCGCTGTACTCCCTTGGCAAAAACTTCTTTGAAGGGTTGCTGGGCAAGGAGGGCAGCCGCTATGTGCCGTATCTGATGACCGTGGCGCTGTACATTGCCTGCTCCAACGTGATCGGTGTGTTCGGCGTAAAGCCCCCCACAAAGGATCTGGATGTGACCGCTGCGCTGGCACTGATGAGCATCGTGCTGATCGAGTATTCGGGCGTCCGCGCCCGGGGCGGCGTGGGCTTTCTCAAGAGCCTTGCAGCTCCTACCCCCATTATGACCCCTATGAACATCCTCGAGATCGCCATTCGCCCCACCAGTCTGTGTATGCGACTGTTCGGCAACGTGCTGGGCGCGTTCGTTATTATGGAACTGCTCAAGCTGGTGGTGCCGGTGTTCGTCCCGGCGGTGTTCAGCCTGTATTTTGACCTGTTCGATGGTCTGATCCAGACCTATGTTTTCGTGTTCCTGACCGCACTGTTCATGAAAGAGAGCATCGGCGGCGAGGAATAAACAACAAATTCAAAACTGTAATTACAAAGGAGATATAATTATGAGTGGTTTGGTTGCTCTGGGCGCTGGCATTGCAGCGCTGACCGGTATTGGCGGCGGTATTGGCATTGGTATTGCAACGGGTAAGGCAACGGAGGCAATCTCCCGCCAGCCGGAGGCTTCCGGTAAGATCCAGACGAACCTGCTGCTGGGCGCTGCTCTGGCAGAAGGTACCGCAATTTTCGGCTTCGTCGTTGCACTGCTGATCATCCTGTTCCTGGGCCAGTAACGGAGGCGTGGACGAATGCTGAAGTTGGATTTGAACCTGCTGTGGACCGTGGTGGATGTCCTGATCCTGTATGTGCTGCTGCGCAAGTTTTTGTTCAAGCCCATCCAGAACGTGCTGGATCAGCGCCAGAAGATGATCGAGGCAGACATTGCAGCGGCACAGACCTCCAAGACCGAGGCTGCCGCAGCACTTACGACCGCGCAGGACAAGCTGCGTAATGTGGACAACGAAGCCGCAGCCCGCCGCGCAGCCTACGAAAAGCAGGCCGAGGTGGAAAAGCAGCAGCTGCTGGCCGATGCACAGAAGCAGGCCGATGAGATCGTGGCTGCCGGTAAGGCCGCTGTGGAGCTCGAGCGCCAGAACAAGCTGCGGGAAGCAGATGCACAGGCTACGGCACTGGCACGCTCCATGTGCGAAAAGCTTTTGAAACATAATTTGACCGCCCAGGATGATGCTCAGCTGCTGGACGATCTGCTGCAGAAAGCAGGTGCAGGCAATGGCAACTGAATTCAGTCGTGAATTTTTTGCGGATAACCGCATCGTCAAGGCCAGCCTGCGCTGCGCCCATAAGCTCCGCGAAAAGGATCTGGACCGCATCAAGTCGGAGATCAAAAAGCTGTATGACGCCACCGAGGTCATCCTGAACATCACCGTGGACGAGAGCCTGCTTTCCGGCTATGTCCTGCAGGTGGGCGACCGCGTGTTCGACAATTCCGGTCGTCATCAGCTGGACAAAATGATGGAGGGCAAGCCCTCGCTGGCTACCCTCAAGACCCGCATCGAGGACTATAAGCCCGCCGAGACCTCCGCAGAGGGCGGCGTGGTCATCTCCTCTGCCGATGGCATCGTGCACATTGACGGCATGAACCGCGCCGTGTACGGCGAGATCGTCACCTTTGAAAACGGTGCCAAGGGCATGGTGGAAAGCGTGGAGCCCGAGCAGCTGGGCGTTATGCTGTTCGATGGTGCCGAGACCGTTGGTGTGGGCACCATGGTCACCCGCAGCGGCAAGCGCGCCGGTATCCCGGTGGGCGATGCTTTTCTGGGCCGTGTCATCAGCCCGCTGGGCGAGCCCATCGACGGCAAAGGCCCCATTGAGGCCGAGGGCTACAACCCCATTGAGAAGCAGGCGCCCAGTATTCTGGAGCGCCAGAGCGTGGACACCCCGCTGCACACCGGTATTCTGGCAATCGACTCCATGTTCCCCATCGGCCGCGGTCAGCGCGAGCTGATCATCGGCGACCGCCAGACCGGTAAGACCTCTATTGCCACTGATGCCATCCTGAACCAGAAGGACAAGGATGTGCTTTGCATCTATGTGGCTATCGGTCAGAAGGCTTCCTCCATCGCCCGCGTGGCTGAGGATCTGAAAAAGCACGGTGCGATGAGCTATACCACCATCGTGGCAGCTACCGCGTCGGATTCTGCCCCGCTGCAGTACATTGCCCCCTATGCGGGCACTGCACTGGCCGAGTACTTCATGTCCAAGGGCAAGAGCGTGCTCATCGTCTACGATGATCTGTCCAAGCACGCAGTGGCCTACCGTGCCATCTCGCTGCTGCTGCGCCGCTCCCCGGGCCGTGAAGCTTACCCCGGCGATGTGTTTTATCTGCACTCCCGTCTGCTGGAGCGCTCCTGCCGTATGCGGGATGATCTGGGCGGCGGCTCTATCACCGCACTGCCCATCGTAGAGACGCAGGCCGGCGATGTTTCGGCCTACATCCCCACCAACGTCATCTCCATCACCGATGGTCAGATCTTTTTGGAGAGCGCCCTGTTCAACGCCGGCAACCGCCCGGCTGTCAACGTGGGTCTGTCGGTGTCCCGTGTGGGCGGCGCTGCCCAGACCAAGGCCATGAAAAAGGCCAACGCAAACCTGCGTATCGAGCTGGCACAGTATAAGGAGATGGAATCCTTTGCACAGTTCAGCTCCGATCTGGACGCCGAGACCCGCCGCCAGCTGGAGCACGGCAAGGCACTGATGGAAATGCTCAAGCAGCCGCTGTGCCAGCCCAAGTCCGATGCCGAGCAGGTGGTCATTCTGATGCTGGCTTCTCACGGCCTGCTGGACACCCTGCCCACCGCAGAGCAGCGGGAAAAGACCACTGCCTTTGTGCGGCAGTTCCGTGCAGACGTCTCCGGCACCATGCAGAAGATCGATGCTGACGGCAAGCTGGAGCCCGACCGGGTGGATGCCATCCTGAACGCCTGGAAAGCTTATGCGGGAGGCAATGACCATGTCGTCCAGTAAGCTGCTGAAGGAGCGCATCGAGAGCATTCAGGATACCATGAAGATCACCAATGCCATGTACCTGATCTCTTCGTCCAAGCTGCGCAAGGCACGGCAGAACTACCAGAATGTGTCCCCCTACTTCAACCGTATGCGGGATACCATCTCCCGTGTTGTGCCGCATCTGCCGGAGGAGCCGGAGCACCCCTTCTTCCACGAGCGGAATCTGGAAAACCCCCGGCGGGCGTATCTGGTGCTTACTGCCGATAAGGGCATGGCAGGTGCTTATAACCAGAACCTGCTCAAGTTTTTGCGGGAGCACGCAGACCCCAACGACCGCTTTTATGTCATTGGTCAGGTGGGTTACCGCGCCCTGCGCCACCGGGACCCCCGCCTTGTGGAGGAGTTCCGTTACAGCGCTACCGCACCCACGCTGCAGCGTGCCCGCGACATCACGGTGGACGCCATTGATGATTTCAAGTCCGGCAAGCTGGACGAGATCTACATCGTCTACACCAAGATCCAGAACGCCCTTACCAGTGAGCCTGTCATGGAGCGTCTGCTGCCGCTGGACCGGCGGTTTTTGCAGCCTGCTCCCAAGGGTCTGGGCGACCCCAA
>CAKTCY010000085.1 GCA_934540955.1 uncultured Faecalibacterium sp. | reverse complement strand
TGCGTGATGATGGGTCCGATGATGTTGGGCAGCACTTCCTTGAAGATGATGAAGAAGCTGCCGGCACCCAGCGTGCGAGAGGCCAGAACAAACTCCTGATCCTTCAGCTTGAGCATCTCGGCACGGGCGATACGGCTCATGCCCACCCATTCCGTCAGCATCAGAGCGAAGATGATGGTCACCATACCGGGCTGCAGCACGAGCAGCAGCAGTGTGACGATGACCAGGCGCGGGATGCCGTTGGCCACCTCCAGAAAACGCTGCATCACCATATCCACCCTGCCGCCGAAGTAGCCCGAGATCAGGCCATAGCTCATGCCGATGACCATATCAATGATCGCAGCAGCCACCGCGATGATCAGGGAGACGCGGGCACCTTCCCATGTGCGGGTCCAGATGTCGCGGCCATACAAATCGCTGCCGAACCAGTAGTAGACGTCCGGCTTGTCCTTTTCCTGATAGGCGTTGATCACCTTGGTGCCGGTGGTGGTGCTCATCTTCTCGCTGCCGTCCAGAATGCCGAACTGCTCAATGCCCGGCACGCGGGGCGCAAAGTTTTTCTGGCTCAGATCCTGCCCGGAATAGGTGTAGCTGTTCATGCCCGGGCCCAAAACGGCCAGCAGCACGATGATCACAATAAGGACAAGCCCCAGCACGGCGCTCTTCTTATTAAAAAAGCGGATGAGCGCTTCCTTCCAGAAGTTCTGGGCTGCAAAGTTGGTATCCACGGCGATCTCGTCGTCATTGTGCTTGAGGGTAAAGTCCTTTTCCGCAAAGGTGTGCTCCGTGTACATTGCATCCACGGCGCTGACAATGGCATCGGCGGTGGATTCGCCGCCCAGCCGGATCGCTTTTTCTGCCATTTAGTCGTCCCCCTTTGCCAAACGAATGCGCGGGTCGATGATGCCGTACAGCAGGTCAACGACCAGCATGATGCCAATGTACATGGCACTGTAGATAAAGCTCAGACCAATGACCACGTTGTAATCGTTGGACTGGATGGCCGTCACCAGCAGGCTGCCTACGCCGGGGATGGCAAAGATCTTTTCCACCACCAGCGAGCCGGTCATCAGATCCACGATCAGCGGTGCCAGCACCGTGATGATGGGGATCAGGGCATTGCGCAGCGCGTGGCGGAAGATCAGCGCCGGGCCGGAGATGCCCTTGCTCTCGGCCAGCAGCATATAATCGGAATCCAGCACCTCGATCATCTCACTGCGGGTAAAGCGGGCGATGGACGCCATGGTGAACATGGAAAGCGAGATACTGGGCAGCACGCTGGAGCCAAAGATATCCTTGGCGGAAAACAGCATGGGGAACCAGCGGAACTTGAAGCCGAAGGTGTAGCTCAGCGCCAGTGCGAACACATAGGACGGCACCGATACGCCGATGACCGAGATGATGGTGGCGATGGTGTCCACCACGGTATCCCGCTTCAAAGCGGCAAGGATGCCCAGCACCAGACCTACGATGGCACCCAGCGTGACCGCCATGCCGCCCACCTGAATGGAGATGGGCAGACGGGACTGGATGAGCTGGGAGATGGGCGTATTTTTGGAGATATTGTAGCTGACACCCAGATCGCCCCGGAGCATATTGCCCACATAGCGGAAGAACTGGATATAGATGGGCTGGTCAAGCCCGTATTTGGCGTACAACGCTGCCCGCATATCGGGCGTCAGCTTTTCATCATTGAAGGGCGAACCGGGCATCAGCTGCATCAGGATGAACAGCACCAGCAGAATTGCCAGCAGCGTAAACAGCGAGGTCAGGATTCGCTTGAGCGTATATTTTTTCACGTCGGGTGGCCCCCTTTTCCTTCCGGGATCTCGCGGTCAGTCGTTCGTCTGCCGCGGACAGGTACAATGCCAAAAAGGCGCACAGTGGCTCTTTGCGGGCCACTGTGCGGCCTTGTTCAGTGCGCTTTCAGTTTTACTCGCTCTTTGCGGCGTTCTTGTACACGCGGTTCAGTGCCACAGGGTGGAACTCTACGCCGGTAACGGCAGAAGAGACCATCTCGGCGTTGCACTGACCGTACAGGGGGAAGATGACCGCCTGCTCCAGAACGATCTGCTCTGCCTCGTACAAGGCAGCCCAGCGGCCCTCGGGGTCGGTGCAGAGGTCGCCGGTGGTGCACTCCTCAATGATGGAGTCATACTCGGCGTCGCTCCACAGACCGTAGTTGTTGGAGTTGCCGGTCACCCACATGCCCAGATAGGTCATGGGGTCGGCGTAGTCGGGGCCCCAGCGGGTCAGGCCCAGCTGGAAGTTGCCGTCCTGCATATCCTGCACGCGCTGCTTCTTCGGCTCGACGGTCAGGTTCACAGTCAGGCCGGGCAGGGTGGTCTCCAGCTGCTCCTTGACGACCTGTGCGACCTTCTGAGGTGCATCGTCGGCGTCAACGACCATGTCGAAGGAGAAGCTGTCCTTGCCCAGCTCGCTCTTTGCAGTCTCGTAGTACTCGGCAGCCTTGGCTGCGTCGAATGCGCAGTAATCTGCGTACTTGGTCTGGTCGGCGCTGAAGTCGCTGCCGTCCGGGCCGGTGGCGAACTGCGGAGGAACGGCGGTGTAGCAGGGTGCAGAGCCATCCTTCAGCACATCCCCGGTAATGGCGTCACGATCCAGTGCAAAGGTCATGGCCTTGCGCAGGTTCTCGTTGGCCAGCTCCGGCACATTGCTGATGTTGGGGCTGATGTACCACAGGTAACCGGCACCCACACTGGTAAATTCGGGATCATCCTTGACCTGATCGACCTGTTCACCGTTCAGCAGGGTCATATCCAGAGCACCGGTCTGGTAGCTCATCAGCGCCTGCTGGCTGTCCTTGATGACCTGATAGGCCAGACCGTCCAGAGCGATCTTGTCAGCATCGTAGTAATCAGGGTTCTTTTCCAGCGTAAAGGCCGTTGCAGCGGGCTGGTAGTCGGTCAGCTTGAAGGCACCGTTGGACAGCACCGTGTCGGGGCTGGTGCCGAAGGTGTCCTTGCAGGTGTTGTAGAACGCCTCGTTGACCGGATAGAAGGTGGGGAAGTACATCAGGCTCAGGAAGTAGCTGACGGGAACGTTCAGCTGGACTTCCAGGGTCTTGTCATCCACAGCAGTCACGCCCAGATCGGTGACGGGCTTTTCGCCTGCAATGATCTCGGCAGCGTTGACCACCTGACCGATATCAGAAAGCATATAGGAATACTCGGAAGCGGTGGCGGGGTCCACAGCGCGCTGCCAGCCAAACACGAAGTCGGCAGCGGTGACGGCTTCGCCGTTGGACCACTTGGCATCGCGCAGGTGGAAGGTGTAGGTCTTGCCGTCCTCGCTGATGTCGTAGGTCTCGGCAAGGGCGGGAACTGCTGCGCCGTCTGCATCCATCTGCATCAGACCGTCGGTGTAGTCTGCGATGACCTCAAAGGAGGTGCCGTCGGTGGCCACCTGCGGGTCCAGCGACTGGACCTCGGTCTCCAGCATGATGTTCAGGGTGCCGCCTGCGGCAGTGCCAGCTGCGCTGGAAGCACCGGTGGAGGCAGCCGTGGAAGCTGCCGTAGAGCTGGAGCCGCCGCAGGCCGTCAGGGCCAGAGCTGCTGCGGACACGCCTGCTGCTGCCAGAAAGCTGCGGCGCGAAATACGACGATCGAATCTCATAATATCTTTTTCCCCTCTCTAACACCGCTTTAATCTATTAAAGCGATCGTTTCAAAAAAATGCACAAGGTGTTCCGCTCCCCCTCTGGAGCTTTTTGCACACCCTTGTGCCTTGGCCGCATTATACCGCTCCTTTCCGCAAAAGAAAAGGTTTTTTGCCAAATTTGCACCTCCCAAAGGACGATTTCTGTGGTTTGACCAACAATATGCCGAATTTTTGATTTGAATTTTGTATAGTTTTTCTCCTTGAACTGTATTCATTATAAGTACAGTTTACATGAAACAAGTGCCATCTGTCCTCCGCTCATGCACATTGCAATTGTTGTTCTTTCTTTTGTAAAGAAAACCACCCGCCGCACTTTTGGGTGCGGCGGGTGATCCAGATCGTATTTTTTATTTAGAAAAGCACTCAGACTGCCTCAGCAGCAGGCACTTCAGCCTCGCCATTGTACACAGCCTCATCCAGCTGACCTTCGGTGGCAGCCACAAGGGTGGTAGCGGCAGCAGCGCCGACGACGTTGGTGGCGGTACGCGCCATATCAACGATGCTGGAAATGGGGGAAAGCAGGATGATGGCTTCCACCGGCAGACCGGCGGCGGCAAACAGGGCCGTGGCGGTGATGGTGGCCGTGCCGGGCACGCCGACGGTGCCGATGGAGACGACCACAGCCAGCACGACGAGGAAAGCGTACTGCACCGGGGTGTATTCAATGCCCAGCAGATGGATGGTGAAGACCGCCAGCAGGGTGGGCCAGATGCCGGCGCAGCCCGGCATACCGAGGTTTGCGCCCAGACTTGCTCCAAAGGCGGCGACATCCTCATTGACGCCCAGCTTCTTGGTCAGCTGGTTGACGGTGACAGGGATGGTGCCCACGCTGCTCTGAGAGGTAAAGGCCACGGTAGCTGCGGGCCAGATGCCCTTGAAGAAGCGGACCGGGTTCAGCTTGCCGACCAGCTTGACGAGCGCGCCTTCCACCACGAAGAGCTGGATCGCGCAGAGGATATAGGCCAGCACCAGAACACTCAGCAGCGGGATGAGGTCGGCCGGAGAAGAGCGGCTGACGGCGCGGGCGATGAGGGACAGGACGGCATAGGGGGTGAAGGAGATGACGTAGCTGACCACACGGCCCATCACAAGGTCGCCGGCGTCGATGAACTTCTTGAAGGGGGCGACCTCCTCGGGCTTCTTGACCGCCAGCTTGTTGTAGCTGATGGCCACCAGAATGGAGAATACCACGATGGGCACCACTTCGCCGTTGGCCCAGTGCGAAGCGAGGTTCTGGGGAAAGAGGCTGATGACGGTGTCCACGAAGGTGGGCACTTCCTTGGCGGTGTAGTCGGTGGCCAGCTCATACTGGACGCCGTGGCCGATGTTGGTGGCCACGCCGGCGACCAGAGTAATGAGGCTGGCAAAGAAGGTGTTCAGGACGAGGAAGAAAACGGTCTTGAGTCCGATGTTCTTCAGGCGGACGGAGTTGCCCAGATTGGTGATGCTGGAAATGATGCTGAAGATCAGCAGCGGGATGAC
>CAKTCY010000084.1 GCA_934540955.1 uncultured Faecalibacterium sp. | reverse complement strand
CTGAGCGCCGTGAACGTTGTGCTGCTGCGCATCCTGCTGGAAAACCGCAGCCTGATGAAGCTGGCAAAGAAGTAAGAGTTCTATAAAATGGAGCACCGGAGCGTCTGCAGACGCTCCGGTGCTCCGGAATTTTTAATATTATTCCTTGAATCGAGGCAGTATCTATGAACTACGAACAGGCAATGGAATACATCCACGCGGTGCAGTGGGCGGGGCATAAGCCCGGGCTTACCCGCACCCGCACCCTGCTGGCTGCACTGGGCGACCCGCACAAAAAGCTGCAATTCGTCCATGTGGCGGGCACTAACGGCAAGGGCAGCACGGCGGCAATGCTGGCTTCCTGCCTGCAGGCCGCCGGTTACCGGGTGGGACTGTATACCTCGCCCTTCATCAACCGGTTCAACGAGCGCATCCAGATCAACGGACAGCAGATCCCGGACGAGGCGCTGGTGAAGCTGGTGGAGCAGGTAAAGCCCGCCGCCGATGCCATGGAGGACGTGCCCACCGAGTTCGAGATCATCACCGCACTGGGAATGCTCTATTTTGCGCAGCAGCAGTGCGATATCGTGGTGCTGGAGGTGGGGCTTGGCGGCACGCTGGATTCCACCAATGTCATTGAAAAGCCTGCCTGCGCGGTGATCACCGCACTGGGCATGGATCACGTCAAGGAGCTTGGCCCCACGCTGGCGGATATTGCCGCCGCAAAGGCCGGCATCATCAAGCCGGGCTGCCCGGTGGTAAGCTACGGCGGCGCACCGGAGGCAGACACCGTGCTGCGCCGGGTGGCGGCGCAGCAGAATGCCCCCTTTACCGAGGTGGACTTTGCCAAGCTGCAGATCACCGGCGGAGATCTGGACGCAGTTACCTTCAGCTTTGACGGGCTGGACGGGGTGCGTCTGCCGCTCATCGGCAGCTATCAGCCCCGCAACGCCGCGCTGGCCATCACCGCCCTGCGGGTGCTGCGGCAGCAGGGCTGGAACATCCCGGAAAGCGCCATCCGCACCGGGTTGGAACAGGTGAGCTGGCCCGGGCGCTTTGAGCTGCTGCGCCACAGCCCGGCCTTTGTGCTGGACGGCAGCCATAACGCCCACGGAATGCGCGCCACGGTACAGAGCCTGAAAGATCGCTTCCCCGGGCAGAAATTCGTTTTTCTGGTCAGCATCATGGCAGATAAGGACGTGGACGAGATGCTGGCGCTGCTGGCACCGCTGGCCGAGCGGTTCGTGACCGTGACGGCGCACAACCCCCGCGCCATGCCGGCGCAGACGCTGGCAGAGCATATCCGCGCCTACGGCTGCACCGCCGAGGCTGCGGACAGCATCGAGGCCGGTGTGGCGCGCGCAGAGGAGCTGGGCGGCGAGGGCCCGGTGTGCGCACTGGGCACGCTGTATTTCTCCGGCGATGTCCGGCAGGCCTTTGCCCGTCTGAATGCGTAACAATGCAGAAAAAATATTTTTGAATACAAGCAGAGCCGGACAGCCCGCGGGCTGTCCGGCTCTGTGTTTTTACAAAGAAAATATTAGATGTGCAGCTGCTTTTTTGCCATTTGCAGCGCACGGCGCAGCGGGCGGTAGAGCAGCAGCATCAGCACAAAATTGCCGATGCCGTGCAGTGCATCGTAGCTCAGGCCGCTGAGCCACCAGCTCAGGGCAAAGGCGGGCGTTTTGGCAAACAGATACACCGCCGCGCACAGCCCGCCGAAGCACAGGCCGTACAGCCCGCTGAACACCGCCCAGAAAAAGGCGTAGTCCATGCGGCGCAGCAGCCATGCCAGCAGCGCCAGCAGATACCACACATACAGGTACATCACCCACCACAGGCCAAAGCCGTAAAGCACGCCCTGCAGCAG
The DNA here is from genome assembly GCA_934540955.1 of uncultured Faecalibacterium sp. Taxonomy (GTDB): domain Bacteria; phylum Bacillota; class Clostridia; order Oscillospirales; family Ruminococcaceae; genus Faecalibacterium. The sequence goes on along the minus strand of CAKTCY010000084.1, from coordinate 3,404 downwards.
GATGAATACCGTGATAGCGCCGGGGGTCTCCCGGGGCAGCTCCAGTGCAAACAGGATGATGAGCAGGCTCACCGGCTCCAGATTGGGCAGGCCGCTCATGGCCTGCTTGCTCACCACCAGCAGCGCGCCCATCAGGCCGCTGAGCACCAGCCGCAGCACCCGGGTGTGCAGTGCTACCGGCTTTTTAGCCCTTGGTGTAGGTAAAGGCATAGCTGTCACCGTCGTGGAGCTCGATGTCCGCCACGCCCACGGTGGTCATCTCACCGGCAGCGTCGGTCAGGCACCACCAGGCCTGATCCTTGTTGTAGTCGGCAGTCTCGCCGTTCACAGTGGTCACAAAGCCGGCATCGGCCTCTTCCTGACTGATGATACCGGCCTCGGCCAGCGCGGTGCTCAGCTTTTCGCCGTCGGTCACGTTCAGCAGTACGCTGGACACGCTGCCGTCCGCAGCGGTAACGGTGAACTCCACCGTGGCCTGTGCCTCACTGGCAGCGGAAGAAGCAGTCTCGGAAGCGGCCACAGAAGAAGCCACAGAGGAGGCAGCGCTGGAAGCGGTAGAGGAAGCGGAAGCGCCGCAGCCTGCCAGCAGGCAGACGGACAGCACGGCACTGAGGGTCAGGGCAGCAAATTTATGCAGAGTGTTCATGGTTCAAGATCTCCTTGTTTCGTGTTTTGCGTGCAGAGCGCACGGCAGATATAGTACCATGAAACTGGCCGAAAATCAACATTTTTTCTGCATGGCTTCAAAATATGCGGCGGCGACGCCCACCTGATTGGCCTCGCTGGAAAAGGCGCAGGGCACGATCTGGCAGCGGGGCAAGCCCTCCATGTAGGCCTGTCCCGCCCGGGAGGCGAACAGTCCATCGTAGGCGCTGCGCAGACCTTCCAGCAGCAGGGGCTGCTTGCTGATGCCGCCGCCGATGGCCACCTTTTCCACATCCAGCAGAACGGTCAGGTTGAAGATCTGCACCGCCACCGCGTGGCAGAACCGCCGCAGCACCTCCAGCGCCTCCGGCTCCCCGGCGTTGGCGGCGGCAAAAAAGCTGCGGCCGTCCAGCGGGGCGTCCTCCGGCAGTGCCTTGCGGGCGCGGTACCATATAAGCAGGTTGCGGGTGCTGCACTGGCAGGCCATGTTCTGGTCCGGGGCGTCCCACGCCTCGGCGTTGGTGTTGACAAAGCTGTACTCCCCGGCGGTAAAGTGTACCCCGCGCACCAGCTGCCCGTTGGCGATGATGCCGCCGCCCACGCCGGTGCCGATGATGAACACCGCCGCGTTGCAGCAGCCCTTCAGGGCACCGTTTGCCAGCTCTGCCATGGCGGCGGCCTTGCCGTCGTTTTCCAGAATAACGGGACAGCCGCACTTTTCTGCCAGCAGCTGCCCCACCGGGGTGGCGGTATTGTACAGCAGCGCCCCGCCGTTGGACACATAGCCGGTGCGGTTATCCACAAAGCCCGGCAGCGCCATGGCAATGCCGGTCACCTCGTCCTTATGGGGCGCATACAGCCGGTAGACCGTATCCAGAAACTGCGCCTGTGTGTCCTGCGGCGTGGGTACCGCGCCGCTGCTCGTGCGGTGCAGTTGCTCGTCCATGACCGAGTATTTGATCTCGGTGCCGCCTACATCAAAAACCATGACCTTCATCTTATAGCCCTCCCGCAAACGGTCGTTTTCTGTCCCTATTATGGCAAATCATCGCGGGAAAGTAAAGCCCCGGCGGTGAAAATGAAAACTGCAAAAATTCGCCCCGGCTTGCGGTTGCAATCCACCCCGCCCTGTGATATCCTGAAAAGAGAGTATCTGTTATATAAAGGAAGAAACTGCCATGGATTGCAAACTGCGTGCCAAAAACTGCGGCGGCTGCCCTCTGCTGGGGCTGGACTATGCCGCGCAGCTGAAACAGAAGGAAGAAAAAGTGCGGGCTCTTGTGGGCAAATACGGCCCGGTGCACCCCATCCGGGGCATGGAGCAGCCCTACCACTACCGCAATAAGGTGATTTCCACCTTTGCCCCCGGCTGGGGTGGAAAACTGACCTCCGGCATCTACGCGGCAAACAGCCACAAGGTGCTGCCGGTAGAAAGCTGTCTGCTGCAGGACGAGGTGCTGGACAAGACCATGCAGGCGGTGCGGGCTGCCGCCAACGCCTGCCGCTACCAGCCCTACGACGAGGACAAGGGCACCGGACTTGTGCGCCACTGCCTGCTGCGGCGGGGCGTAGCCACCGGGCAGGTGATGGTGGTGCTGGTGACGGCGCAGCCGGTGCTGCCGGGCGCCAAGAACTTTGTAAAGGCACTGCTGGCGGAGAGCGCGCAGCGCGGCGTGACCGTGACCACCGTGGTGCAGAACGTGAACAGCCGCAAGACCAGCGTGGTGCTGGGCGAGGCGGAAAAGGTGCTTTACGGCAAGGGGTTCATTCTGGACACCCTCTGCGGCAAGACCTACGCCATCAGCCCGCGCAGCTTTTATCAGGTAAACCCGGCGCAGACCGCCGTGCTGTACAGCCTTGCGGTGGAGGCCGCAAAGCTGACCGGTAAAGAGGTGGTGCTGGACGCCTACTGCGGCATCGGCACCATCGGCCTGACCGCCGCCGACTATGCAAAGCAGGTGGTGGGCGTGGAGCTGAACCGGGACGCCGTACAGGATGCCATTGGCAACGCAAGGCACAACGGCGTAAAGAACGCCCGCTTCTTTGCCGCCGACGCCACCCGCTGGATCAGCGAGGCGGCCGCAGCAGGGGAGAAGGCAGACGTGATCTTTATGGACCCCCCGCGCGAGGGCTCCACCCCGGAATTCCTTGCCAGCGTGGCGCGTATGGCGCCGAAGCGCGTGGTCTACGTCAGCTGCAACCCCGTCACCCTCGCCCGCGACCTTGCCACCCTGACAAAGCTGGGCTATAAGGCCGAGGGCTTTACCCCGGTGGATATGTTCCCCCATACGGAGCATGTCGAAGCGATAGTTTCGCTACAAAGAGAAATCTAGTAGAAATCCTCCGTTTTACGTTATTTTCTCGTCACGTTGTGTTCGATGGCGAGGGCGATAAACTCCGCAACAAACGCATTGAAAATCACATTACTGTTTCGGTGGTAATTGATATGGAGTGCGGAAACACAAAGAATTGAATATCTAACAATCGGCATAGCCGCAGACTTTCACAAAAAGCCTGCGGCTTTTTCTTTGCCCAAAAACAGAAAGGAGGCATCCGTGAAATGGCAGTTTTTCGGGTAGAAAAGAACAGCGGCTACACGGTCATGTCAAACCACCACCTGCGGAACCGGGCCTTGTCCCTGAAAGCCAAAGGCTTACTCTCCCAAATGCTCTCCCTGCCGGGAGATTGGGACTACACCCTGCAAGGGCTGGCCCGTATCAACCGGGAAAGCATCGACGCGATACGGCAGGCCATCCGGG
>CAKTCY010000083.1 GCA_934540955.1 uncultured Faecalibacterium sp. | reverse complement strand
ATCGTGGTGGCCGACGGCGTAAAGTACGAGCTGGGCTATAAGGACTGCCTGTACATTACGCAGGGCACCAAGGAAGTCACTTTTGCTTCCGCCGACCCGGAGCATCCCGCCAAGTTCTACATGGTCTCTGCTCCGGCGCACTGCGCTTACCAGACCCGTCTGATCAAGATGGCTGATGCAAACCACCGCCCGTTGGGCAGCGTGGATACCTGCAACAAGCGCACCATCAACCAGTTCATCCACCCGGATGTGCTGAAGACCTGCCAGCTGAGCATGGGTATGACCGAGCTTGCACCGGGTTCCAACTGGAACACGATGCCCAGCCACACCCACGAGCGGCGCATGGAGATCTATACTTACTTTGAACTGCCCGAGGGGCAGGTGGTGTTCCATATGTGCGGCGAGCCTACCCAGACCCGCCACATCGTGATGCACAACGAGGATGCTGTCATCAGCCCCTCCTGGAGCATCCACAGCGGCGTAGGCACCTCGAACTATACGTTTATCTGGGCAATGGGCGGCGAGAACATGGAGTTTGACGACATGGACAACATCGCTACCACTGACCTGCGCTAAAAGCACCAATCAAACGCCCCGTACCGGGTTGCCGGTACGGGGCGTTTTGCTAAAAAATTAACTTGGATACTGTAAAAAAGGAGAACATCATGGATCTGTCTGCATTCAACCTGCAGGGCAAGGTAGCCCTGATCACCGGCGGTGCCCACGGCATCGGTTTTTCCATCGCAGAGGGCATGGCCAAGTGCGGCGCCGTCATCTGCTTCAACTGCTCCTCTGAGGCCAGCCTGGAGAAGGGCATGGCCGCCTACAAGGCTGCCGGCATCGATGCCCACGGCTATGTGGCAGACGTTTCCGACGAAGCTGCCGTGAACGCCATGGTGACAAAGATCAAGGCTGAGGTCGGCTCTGTGGACATTCTGGTGAACAACGCCGGCCTGATGAAGCGCGTGCCCATGATCGAGATGAGCCACGCCGACTTTATGCGGGTGATCGATGTCCATGTGGGCGGCGCTTTCAACTGCTCCAAGGCCGTGCTGCCCGACATGATGGAAAAGCGCGAGGGCAAGATCATCAACATCTGCTCCATGATGAGCGAGCTGGGCCGCGAGACCGTTTCTGCCTACGCCGCCGCCAAGGGTGCGCTGAAGATGCTGACCAAGAACATCGCCTCCGAGTACGGCGAGTACAACATCCAGTGCAACGGCATGGGCCCCGGCTACATCGCCACCGCCCAGACCGCTCCCCTGCGCGAGCTCCAGCCGGACGGCAGCCGTCATCCCTTCGACCAGTTCATCGTCGCCAAGACCCCCGCAGGCCGCTGGGGCGACCCGGAGGACATGGTTGGCCCCTGCGTGTTCCTTGCCAGCCACGCTTCCGACTTCGTGAACGGCCAGATCCTCTACGCCGATGGCGGCATTCTGGCCTATATCGGCCGCCAGCCTAAGTAAAAACACATAAAAATACGCCCCCGGTGCTGCCTTTGCAGTGCCGGGGGTGTTGTGTTTTATAACATTTTATTTAGAGGTTATCCGGCCAAAGTGGCCTTTTTCCTCTTCGTCCTTTTTGGAGTCGGGCTTTTCTGCGGGGGTCAGACGCACCTCGGTCACGCGGCGCTTGGCGGTGCGGGTGACCACGCCGTCGTAGCCGCCCAGCGTGAAGCGGTCGCCTACCTTGGGCAGACGGCAGGTCTTTTCCTGCACCAGACCGTTCACCGTGTTGGAGTCGATATCCTCGTCCTCCGGCAGACCCAGCCGCTCGTACAGGTCGTCCACACCGGCGCTGCCCAGCACGATCCAGCTGCCGTCCGACTGCTTGCGGAAGTCCTCGGTCACCTCGTCGTGCTCATCCCAGATCTCGCCTACCAGCTCCTCCAGAATGTCCTCCAGCGTGATGATGCCCTCGGTGCCGCCGTACTCGTCCACCACCACAGCCATGTGATGGTGCTGCTCGCGCAGGGTGCGCAGCAGCTGGGAGATCTGGGTGGAGCCGGTGGTGTAGAGGGTGGGCTTGACCAGCTCCTCCAGCTTGACCTCCTTTTTCAGGCGTGCCATGTAGAAGTCCTTTTCATGTACCACACCGATGATGTTATCAATGGTGTCGTGGTACACCGGCAGACGGGAGTAGCCGGACTCGGCAAAGGTCTGCGCCACCTCCTCCAGCGGCATATCGTCCTCCACCGCGATCACGTCCACGCGGGGGGTCAGGATCTCCTCCACCTCCACGTCATCAAACTCGATGGCGCTGCGGATCAGTTCGCTCTCCCGGTCGGTCAGTTCGCCGTCATTCTCGGCCTCGCTGACCATGGTCATCAACTCACCCTCGGTGATGGTGTCCTCCTCTGTGCTGTGGACGAAGTGCCCCAGAAAGCGTTTCCACTGGGTAAACAGCCATGTCAGCGGGGTAAACACCAGCATCAGCAGGCTGAGCGCCGGCGCAACTGCGGCGGCTACCGTTTCCGGCATCTCCTTTGCAAGGCTCTTGGGGGTCACCTCGCCAAAGATCAGCACCACCACGGTCAGCACTATGGTGGACACCGTAGCGCCCCGCTCTGCACCCAGCATCTTGGTGAAAATGATGGTGCCGATCGAAGCTGCGGCAATGTTCACGATATTGTTGCCGATGAGGATGGTGGAAAGCAGCTTATCGTATTTTTCAGCCATTGCCAGCACCCGGGCGGCAGAGTTATCGCCGTCCTCGGCGCGGCTTTTCAGGCGGATCTGATTCAGGGAAGAAAATGCGGTCTCGGATGCGGAGAAAAAGGCGGAGAATGCCACCAATACTACCAGCGCTACCCAGAGCGTCATACTGCCATCGTCCATAAAAAGGGAAATCACACTCAACTTTCTGTTTTAATTTGTACCCTCTCAGTCATCGCTGCGCGATGACAGCTCCCCCGAAGGGGGAGCTTTTTTCTGCGTGCCCGTAACCTGCTCCTTCCACACAGAAGGTGCGGTTGCCCTGAATATCGCACAGAGCTCCCCCTTCGGGGGAGCTGGCGCGGGAGCGCCTGAGAGGGTTTTGCCTATAAACTTTCTTACATACAAAAATGTGCTTTCCATCGTTGCCATTTCCGCGATGAAAAGCACATCAATGTTATTTTCTATAATAACATATTCTGCACACGGGTGCAAGCATTTGGCCTGTACTCCATGTACAAAACCGGTAAATTTTAGCGCAGAACCAGTGTGCTGCCGTCATAATCCACCGTCAGGGTATTGCCCTCGGCATAACTGCCCTTGATGATGGCCTTGGCGATCAGGGTCTCCACGCGGCTCTGGATGAAGCGCTTGATGGGACGTGCACCATAAACGCTGTCGTAGGCAGAATCGATGATGAAGTCCTTGGCGGCGGTGGTGACCTCCAGCTTGAGGTGCTTGCCCTCCTCCATGCGCTTGCGCAGATCCTGCAGCTGCAGATCCACGATCCTGCGCATCTCGTCCTTGGTCAGGCTCTTGTAGTAGACGATCTCATCCAGACGGTTCAAAAACTCAGGGCGGAACTTGCTCTTCAGCAGCTGGTCGATCTGGTGCTTTGCTTCCTCGCTCAGCTCGTTGGAGCCGTTGGCACGGCGCTGCTCCAGATCGTTCAGGATGATGTCGCTGCCCAGATTGGAGGTGAGGATGATGACCGTGTTCTTGAAGTCCACGGTGCGGCCCTGACTGTCGGTGATGCGGCCATCGTCCAGCACCTGCAGCAGGATGTTGAACACATCGGGGTGGGCTTTTTCCACCTCATCGAACAGCACCACGCTGTAGGGCTTGCGGCGCACAGCCTCGGTCAGCTGGCCGCCCTCCTCATAACCGACATATCCCGGAGGCGCGCCGATCAGACGGCTGACGCTGAACTTCTCCATATATTCGGTCATGTCGATACGCACCATGTTGCGCTCGTCATCAAACAGTGCCTGTGCCAGCGCCTTGGCCAGCTCGGTCTTGCCCACACCAGTGGGGCCGAGGAACAGGAAGCTGCCGATGGGGCGGTTGGGATTGGCGATACCGGCGCGGCTGCGCAGAATGGCTTCGCTCACCTTGGTCACGGCCTCATCCTGCCCGATGACCCGCTGGTGCAGCACATCGTCCAGATGCAGCAGCTTCTCGCGCTCGCCCTCCACCAGCTTTTCTACCGGGATGCCGGTCCAGCGTGCCACGATGCGGGCGATTTCCTCGTCGGTCACGCGGTCACGCAGCAGGCTGTCCTCCTTCTTGGCGGCAGCAACCTTTTCCTCCTCGGCCAGCTGCTTTTGCAGCTGGGGCAGCTTGCCGTATTTCAGCTCGGCAGCCTTGTTCAGGTCGTACTCGCGCTGGGCCTTCTCGATGGCGGCATTGGTCTGCTCGATCTGCTCACGCAGGGTCTGCACCTTGCCAATGGCGTTCTTCTCGTTCTCCCACTTTGCCTTCATGCTGCGGAACTTATCCTGCAGCTCGGCAAGCTCCTTTTCCAGATCCTTCAAGCGGCTCTGGCTCAAAGCATCGGTCTCCTTTTTCAGGCTCACCTGCTCGATCTGCAGCTGGGTGATGCGGTGTGCCAGATCGTCCATCTCGCTGGGCATACTGTCCATCTCGGTCTTGATCATGGCGCAGGCTTCATCCACAAGGTCGATGGCCTTATCCGGCAGGAAGCGGTCGGTGATATAGCGGTCGGAAAGGGTGGCGGCGGCGATCAGGGCGTTATCGTTGATCTTTACGCCGTGGAACACCTCGTAGCGTTCCTTCAGCCCGCGCAGGATGGAGATGGTATCCTCCACGGTGGGCTCATCCACCTGCACCGGCTGGAACCGGCGCTCCAGTGCGGGGTCTTTTTCGATATACTGGCGGTACTCGTCCAGCGTGGTCGCGCCGATGCAGTGCAGCTCGCCCCGGGCCAGCATGGGCTTGAGCAGGTTGCCTGCGTCCATGGCGCCGTCGGTCTTACCGGCACCCACGATGGTGTGCAGCTCATCAATGAAGAGGATGATCTTGCCCTCGCTCTTCTTCACCTCGTTCAGCACGCTCTTCAAGCGTTCCTCGAACTCGCCGCGGTACTTTGCACCGGCCACCAGAGCACCCATGTCCAAGCTGAACACGGTGCGGTCTTTCAGGTTTTCGGGCACATCGCCGCGCACGATCCGCTGCGCCAGACCCTCGGCGATGGCAGTTTTACCAACGCCGGGCTCGCCGATCAAGCAGGGGTTGTTTTTGGTCTTACGGGACAGGATACGGATCACATTGCGGATCTCCTGATCGCGGCCGATCACGGGGT
>CAKTCY010000082.1 GCA_934540955.1 uncultured Faecalibacterium sp. | reverse complement strand
ATGGCAAGCCCCGTACCGCCGCTGGACCTGTTTGCCGCAAAGTTTGCGGTGGTGACAAAGCTGGCGCTGCTGACCCATGCGTTTGTGTTTGCGCTGTTCGTGTTCTGCGGCAAGGTATTTGCCCATCTGCCCGAGCTGCCGCCGGTCACCTTGCCTCTGTTTTTACTGCGGGGACTGCTGGGTGCGCTGGCTGTCATTGCCGCAAAGCTGGTGCTGGCCATGGTCATCCGCAGCTTTGCCGTGCCCATCATCTGGTGCTTCATGGCGGCATATCTCGTGGCGGTGTACCGCCGCGATGCCTTTGTGTATCCGAGGAAGAATCAATAAAAAAGAACGTAAGACACCCCCTCAGTCTCGCTGCGCTCGCCAGATTCCCCCTTTTGTCACTGCGCGACATCTTCCCCCGGCCGGGGGAAGTCAGCCCTCAAGGGGACGCCTTTTGGCAGTGCCGGAAACTTTGTCGCCACCTCTGAAGCCGTCCCCTTGGGGAAGGTGGCTGCGACCAACGGGAGCAGACGGAAGGGGTTCCCTCAAAAGCAAGCACCGGAGCGTCCGCGGACGCTCCGGTGCTTGCTTTTATAATACTTTTACCATACGGAAGGTCTTTCCGCGCTTAATGCAGTCCAGCAGCAGGTCGTATGCTGCGGGCACCTCGCCGATGACGTTTACCTTTTCGTCTGCGGGCAGGTCGGCGCGCACAAGCTGAATTTCGCCGGAATAGCGCCCGTAGCCGATGTTATCCATGGTCACGCAGCGGCGGCGGCGCTCTGCGCAGTTGTCCGGCTGCACGGTGCTGCCAAAGCAGGAGTAGAGCCGGGATTCCTGATACCGCACAAGCCCCTTGGGCGAGTCCGGGCGGCAGGTAAAGGTGCGGTCGTACAGCGTCTCATAGCCGGGGCGCAGGACGACCGGCAGGCAGAGCTCGCCGGTGGCGCAGAAGTGGCGGATGTACTCCTGCTCCCGGGCGCTGACCTCCGGGTCACCCGCAAAAATGCCGTCCAGCCCGTAGTTCAGCGCCAAGTCCGCAAAGGCCGCCGAGGGGGCGGCGGTGCGGTGGGCCTCCAGTGTGGGCAGCCCCTTGTACAGCGGGCCGCGCAGCAGGGCATCGCCGGGGATAAAGCCGTACACCTGCAAGCCCTCGGCCTGCAAAGCTGCGGTGCTCTCGCGCAGAAATTCCGGGTCGAGGCCGGTCTCCGGGCGGGGGTAGAAGTTGTGCATGGCGATGACCGTGCCGCCGCCCGCCGCCAGCTGCCGCGCCACCTCCGGGGTGGTGGTAGAGGCGTTGACGGCAACGGGCAGCTGCTGCGCAAGGGCGCACATCTCCTCCAGCGAGAAGCCGTAGTCCAGCCGCAGACCCCACAGGTGCAGCCGCTTTGCCAGCGTGGTCAGGTCGGCACAGCCGAACTGCCGGATCGTCTTTTCCGACACGTCTGCCAGAATGCGCCAGCCCTGCGCGGAGAGGAAATCGCACATTTCCTGCACGCGGGCGCAGTAAGCGGCATCAAATTCTTCGCTGATATGCAGTGAGATAAAAACAGGCGCGCCGCCTGCCGCAAAAGCGGAAAGCGACGCACGCTGTTCCTCAAACTGCGTCAGATACACTGACCGTCCGAGTGTTTTAAGCATTGGCAACGTCCTCAACAGAGACCATTGCGTTGGTCACGATAAAGCCCATGATGTAGCAGATGACCAGACCCACTGCGTAGCAGCCAACGGAAGCAGCCACACCGTGAGGGCCGGCGGTCATGACGAACAGAGCCAGCAGACCGGAGGGGCCCCAGGCGGTAGCAGCCACCTGCATGGCCATGACGAAGGCACCGCCGAAGCCTGCGCCCAGACCGGCGCTGATGAAGGGCTTGCCCATGGGCAGGGTGACGCCGTAGATCAGCGGCTCACCGATGCCCAGCAGACCTGCGGGCAGAGCGCCGGTGATAACGTTCTTCAGACGGGTGTTGCCGCACTTCTTAGCCTTGAAGTAGATGGCGATGGCAGCGCCCACCTGACCTGCACCGGCCATAGCCAGAGCGGGGTACAGGGTAACGTAGCCGAAGGTCTCCAGCTGCACGGAGTACAGGGCCACCAGACCGTGGTGCATACCCATAGCGACCATGGGCAGGAACAGAGCGGTGGAAACATAACCGGCAATGATGCGCACGATCAGGCTTTCGCTCATGCACAGCTTTTCAACCACCCAGCACAGAGCGGTGGAAATGTAGCCGGTAGCGGGCATGATGAGCAGGATATAGGGCACGAGGCAGAGGATCATAGTGATCAGCGGGGTGAACACGATGTCCAGAGATTCGGGCATCCAGCTGCGCACCCAGCGCTCGATCTTGACAAGGCACCATGCGCCCAGCACAACGGCCAGCACACCGCCGCGGCCTGCACGCAGGATGGAATCCAGCGGCACAGCCTCGTTGAACAGGCCCAGAATGCCGGAGATCTTGTTGATGCCGTCCAGACCGGTGATCATGCCCAGCATACCGCCCAGAATGGGGGTGCCGCCGAACTTTTCCGCTGCGCGGTAGCCGACCCATGCGGTCAGGTAGCCGAGGAAGCAGGTGTTCATCAGGCCCAGCAGGGTGCTGATCAGAGCCAGTGCGGGGATGTCGGCGTAGTTCGGCACCACCTGACCGATCAGGGAGTTGATGCCGGCGCACAGGCCGGAGGCCACAACGCCCGGGATCAGGGGGATAAAGATATCGCCGAAGGTCTTGAACAGCTCCTTGACCTTGCTCTGCTTCTGGCCGGCCTTGACTGCGGCCTTATTGGCCTGCCAGTCGTTGGCGGTGGAGGCGGCGGCGTCCGCCGGGATGCCCATATCGCGGCAGATATCTGCGCACTTGCGGCACTTGCCGGGGCCGACCACGATCTCCACATAGCCGGCACGGTCATGCACGATGCCCATCACGCCCTCGATGGCCTTCAGGCCCTCGTCGTCGATCTTGGCATCCTCCTTGACGCGCACCCGCAGACGGGTCATGCAGTTGGTTGCGGTGAGAACGTTGCTCTTTCCGCCGACCTTCTCCAGCGCCGCGCGGACCAGTTCTTCATTCGTCATAAGTGGGTCCTCCTTTAAAACAGGTGTATATCCGATGCGGCCTGTGCCGCTAAGGAACTTGGGTGTAAAAATGTGTCTTACAGCACTTCCAGCCGGATGGCCTCCCGCACATGGCCGCGGGCCTTTTCCAGCCGCCGGGCGGCTTCCTTGGCATCGCAGTCTGCCAGCAGCATGGTGATGGCTGTCTTTACGCTGCCGCCCGCTGCATCAATGGCGGTGCGGGCAGTCTGCCGCTCCACGCCGGTGGCGTCGATGACGATATTCTCGGCGCGGGTGTGCAGCTTTTCGTTGGTCTGCTGCACGTCCACCATCAGGTTCTGGTAGGCCTTGCCGGTGCGCACCATGGAGCCGGTGGAGATCATGTTCAAGATCAGCTTCTGTGCCGTGCCGGACTTGAGCCGGGTGGAACCGGTCAGTACCTCGGAGCCGCAGTTCACCTCGATGGCAAGCTCTGCGGCCTTGCCGATGGCGCTGCCGAGATTGCAGGCAATGGCGGCGGTGTGGCAGCCCACGCTCTTGGCGTAGTCCAGACCGCCCAGCACATAGGGCGTGCGGCCGGAGGCGGCAATGCCCACCACAAAATCGTCTGCGGTCAGGCCGTGGGCTTTCAGGTCCTCAACAGCCAGCTCCCGGCTGTCCTCTGCACCCTCCACTGCCTCGATAAAGGCCTTTTCGCCGCCGGCGATGAGCCCCACCACCATCTCCTTCGGCACACCGAAGGTGGGCGGGCACTCGGCGGCATCCAGCACGCCCAAGCGGCCGGAGGTACCGGCGCCCATATAGAACAGCCGTCCGCCTTTTTCAAAGGCTTCTGCCGCCCATGTGACCGCCTGCGCGATCTGCGGCAGGCACTTGGCAATGGCCAGCGGCACCCGGGCGTCCTCCTCGTTCATGACTGTCACGATCTCCAGCGGGGACATCTGATCCAGCTGCATCGTGCGCGGGTTGCGGGTCTCGGTGGTCATCCCACTCAGATTCAAGCCCATTTCCTGCACCTCCACTTTCCGCTTTCTGCCGCACCCTTGCGGCGTGATTGTGACTAAAGTATAAACTTTTTCAAACAAAATGTCCACAAAAAGACTATTTTGTGGTACAATGTTTTATGCAAGCATTGTTTTTGAAATTTTTGCGTTCAAGTATGACTTTTTTGTGCAGCTTGTTCAATCCATCCTGAAATACAACAGAGGTATCTATATGCAGAACGTTCTTTTACGCCTGCGGGAGGTGCAGCCCTCCCTCAGCAGCACCGAGCGGCAGATCGCGCAGTTCATTCTGGAAAACCCGGACGAGACCACCACCCTCACCATCCGGGAGCTGGCGCGGCGCTCCTTCTCCTCCCCTTCCAGCGTGGTGCGCATCTGCCGGGTGATCGGCTTTCAGGGCTACAAGGAGCTGCGCCACGCCCTGACGCTGGAGCTTGCCACCCTTGGGGAGAACGGCAGTCACCGGGAAAAGGACATCACCCCGCAGGACAGCCTGCAGGAGATCGTGGACAAGGTGACCCACAGGAACATCCAGAGCCTGCTGGACACCCAGCGGCTGCTGCTGCTGGACGAGCTGGAGCAGTGCGTAGACCTGATCGCCAACGCCCGCACGGTGCTGTTGTTCGGCATCGGCTCCTCGCTGTGCGTGGCAAAGGACACCTACCTGAAATTTCTGCGGCTGGACAAGCCCTGTGTGGTCAACGAGGACTCCCACTCGCAGCTTTTGCAGGCGCGCAACGCCACCGCGCAGGATGTGGGCATCGTGTTCTCCTACTCCGGGCAGACCATGGAGATGATCCAGTGCATCAAGGAGATGAAGGCGGGCGGCGCACCGGTCATCGCAGTGACCCGCTACTACCCCTCCGAGGTGGCGCAGCTGGCCGACCATGTGCTGTATGTAGCCGCCAACGAGAGCCTGTTCCGCAACGGTGCCATGTCCTCCCGCCTGTCCCAGCTGAACGTGATGGATATCCTGTACACCGCCTACGCCAGCCGCAACCACGAGGACACCATGCGCCGCCTGACCAAGACCCACATCTATAAGCCCAGCGAGCCGGAGGTGCTGACCCAGCCGTAAAACGAAAGCCGCCTCGCAGGGGACAAAAAGGCGCTTAGCGATTTCCTCGCTAAGCGCCTTTGCTCCCGTTGACGAAAGTATAGCGTTTTTTGCTGGTTCTTTCAATCCGAAAAGTGCAGCAACTTTTTCGTCAGGCAGTTTTGTGTTTTGTAAAGTGTTACAATGTTCTGCTTTGTTTTTTGTAAGTTTTGCCATGTCGGTTTTCTTGCCGTGCAAATGGGGTGCAGAAAGTGTGCAACTGCTTTCTTACATAAAGAAAGAACGCCAAATCTTACGATTTGACGTTCAATATCTGGTGCACCTCCAGGGACTCGAACCCTGGGCCCACTGATT
>CAKTCY010000081.1 GCA_934540955.1 uncultured Faecalibacterium sp. | reverse complement strand
ATAAGATATCCCATTGTTTCAAACAAGTAAGACCCCTTGAAGACTACAAGGTTGATAGGCACGATGTGTAAGTGGAGTGATCCATTCAGCAAGCGTGTACTAATAGGTCGAGGGCTTGACCACAATTCGCTTGAGACTTTTAAGTCAACGAAAAAATGTTAGCAGTGATTATTCAGTTTTGAAGGCACGTCCTTCAATCGCAAGACAGGATCGAGAGTCTTGGAAAACAGCATCTGTTGCGGAACGCAATCCAGCTGTTGTTGCCAACGATTCGAAAAGCTGGATTGCAGTAAAAATACTGGACAGAAGCACAGAAATGTGTTATACTGATTCAGTCAAATCGGTCGGTGTCGATGACGGTAAGGTTCCACCTGTTCCCATTCCGAACACAGAAGTTAAGCTTACTTGTGCCGAAGATAGTTAGCTGGAAACGGCTTGTGAAAATAGGTAGTCGCCGACTTAAAAAACGCTTCAGAAAAATTTCTGAAGCGTTTTTTTGTGTGTGAAATCAGAGATGAAATTTTCGCAGCTTTGACAAAATATACATGAAGCTTGATACACGATTGAGATACATCATGGAAATAAGTTGCAGCTAAGTGACACTTATGTTACAATGGTAATATATCAATGAGATGAGAACAGGGAAAGCGATCGGGCGGAGATGTAGTACAGAATGGAAGGAAGTAGTTGCAATGAAGGTGGCGATGATCGGCCACAAACGCGTGCCTTCACACGAGGGCGGCATTGAGGTCGTGGTGGAGGAGCTTGCCACACGGATGGTTCAGCAGGGGCATTCTGTTACCTGCTACAATCGCTCCGGGCAGCACGTCAGCGGCAAGGAGCATACAGCCGAGCGTCGTTCGGAGTACAAAGGGATTCGCATCAAATATGTGCCGACCATCGACGTCAAGGGCTTGGCAGCGGTGACCTCCAGCTTTTTTGCCTGTCTGGAAGCTGCGTTGGGAGACTATGACGTAGTTCATATCCACGCCGAGGGGCCTGCATTTTTTTGCTGGATCCCGCACCTGTTCGGCAAACGGATAGTCGTGACGGTTCACGGGCTGGACTGGGCGCGGGGAAAGTGGAAGGGCAGCATGGGAGCCCACTATATCCTGCTGGGAGAAAAGATGACGGTACGCTTTGCGGACGAGATCATCGTGCTGAACCATTCCACACAGGAATACTTTCAGGAAACATACGGACGAAAAACGCACTATATCCCCAACGGCGTCAATGCCGTTGAAAAACGGAATCCGGAGCTGATTGCAGAGCGATACGGGCTGGAAAAGGATTCCTATATTTTATATCTGGGGCGTATCGTGCCGGAAAAACGCTGCGATCTGCTTTGCGATGCCTACGAAAAGCTGCGCACGGATAAGAAACTGGTGATCGCGGGCGGAGCATCGGATTCCGATGGTTATATGGAGGAATTGAAGGCGCGGTTCCGGAGCAATGAAAACATTCTGTTTACCGGCTTTGTGGACGGGCAGCTGCGGGAAGAGCTGTATAGCAACGCCTATCTGTTTGTACTGCCCAGCGATCTGGAGGGAATGTCCCTGTGTCTGCTGGAGGCAATGAGCTACGGCAACTGCGTGTTGTGCACCGATATTGAAGAATCGACAAATGTGGTGGGAGAGCATGGGCTTCGCTTTCTGAAGGATGACCGGCAGAGTCTGGCGGAAAAAATGCAATATGCGCTGGATCACCGCAATGTGGTAAAGCTTTTTAAGTATATGGCACCGGAATATGTATGCAGCCGCTTCCCGTGGGATAAGGTCGTTGCAAAGACGCTGGAGCTTTACGGCGTACCGGAGATGGAGCCTGCAGTGAACGCGGGCTCGCCGAAAACGTATACATCGGTGCGATGAGAGAACAAAAGGGACTGCTGCACAGCATTTGGTGCAGCAGTCCCTTTTTGTTTGATGTCAGATCAGCGGGGCAATGAATTTGAGCACCATGCCCACAAGATGCAGCAGCTTTTTGCCCTGCCAGACGCTCTGGCGGGTAGGCTCTACTGTGCGGCACTGCGCCAGCGTGTCCTGAAAATCCGCCTCGATGCGGGGCAGGCAGTCCACGCCGCGCATCCAGACCGCGTTTTCAAAGTGGTGGTACAGGCTGCGGTAGTCCAGATTGATGGTGCCCACAACGGCCTCCTGCCCGTCCATGATCATCACCTTGGCGTGGGTGAAGCCGGGGGCCCACTCGCTGATCTTCACACCGGAGGACAGCAGCGGCAGATAATGTGTTTTAGCCAGCGCATAGGCAAATACCTTGTCCGGCTTGCCGGGCAGGATCAGGTGCACGTCCACGCCGCGCTCAGCGGCAAAGCGCAGGGCGGTCTCCAGCTCGCCGTCCAGAATGAGGTAGGGCGTGATGATATGTACGCTGCGCCGGGCGCGGTTGAGCAGGTCGATGTAGACCATCTCGCCCACCCGCTCGCCGTCCAGCGGGCAGTCTCCATAGGGGATGACAAAGCCGTTGGCCTGTGCTTGCGGAAGAGGGCGGGGGAGGAACTGGGCGAACTCCGGCTCCCGCTGGATGCTCCACATCTGCAAAAACAGAGCGGTCATGGTGCGCACGCCCTCGCCCTCCAGCATGACGGCGGCATCCTTCCAGCGGCCATATTTTTCAACGTGGTTGATGTACTCGTCCGCCAGATTCACGCCGCCGGTAAAGCCTACGCGGCCATCCACGACTAAAATCTTGCGGTGGTCGCGGTAGTTGTAGTGGGTGGAAACAAAGGGCGTGACCGGCGCAAACACCTTGCAGCGGATGCCCAGCGCCTCCAGCCGTCTGGGGTAGTCCCGGGGCAGGGTGGAGAACTCGCAGGTTCCGTCATACATCACCCGCACATCCACGCCCTGCGCGGCCTTGCGAGCCAAAACTTCCAGAATGCGCCCCCACATCAGCCCTTCGTCAATGATGAAGTATTCCAGAAAAATGTACTGGGTGGCGCTTTCCAGCTGGGGCAGCAGCGCGGCAAATTTGGCTTCTCCGCTGGGGAAATAGGTCACCTGCGTGTTTTCGTACACCGGGAAGCCGCCGCCCCGTCCGCGCAGATACTGCGCCAGAGAGGCCGCGCCGGGGCAGTCTGCGTCCAGCGCCTTGCCGGCCTTTTTGTGCTGCGGCAGCTGGCTGCGGGTCTGCCCTTCCAGCTCCATCAGGCGCTTTTTGAGCATCCGGTGGCCCACATCCTCCTTGGTGTAGCAGAACAGCAGCACGCCCAGCACAGGCGCCAGCGCCGTGACCACCAGCCACGGGATGCGCACGCTGTTGTTCATATCCTGATTGAGCAGGTAGACCATCATGGCTGCCGTGACCAGCAGGGTGCCGCCCAAGTAGTGGGGCAGCAGACCGCTGAACCAGCGCATCAGGCTGAACAGCGCCCCGAATTGCAGCACCAGCAGCACCAGCACCAGCCCGAAGCGGCTGAAGATGGCGTGGATGAGCCCCTTCTGACCCTTGCGGAGCAGGCGGATACCGCCGTCCTCAAAGATCCGGACCTTGCTTCTCATGGTGTGCTGCAGCGTTTCTTTTGGCATTTTGACCGTCCTTTTTATGGAGGGCTGCGCTTTATGGCAGCGCCAGATAAATGTATTTGCAATGCGACCGGCAGCGGGGATTCAGAGCAGGCCCAGATGTGCAAAGGCGTTGTACAGGCCGTCCTCGTCTACACCGGTGGTCACATAGTCGGCAGCGGCTTTGATCTCTGCACCGCCGCTGCCCATGGCTACGCCAAAGGCACAGGCTTCAAACATGGGCAGATCCACTTTGGCATCGCCAAAGGCGATGGTGTCCGCTTTTTCGGCGCCGAGATGGGCCAGCAGGGTGGCTACGGCATGGGCCTTGGTGATGTTTTTTACCCCCATATCCCCGAACAGCGCCGTTTCGCCGGCACCGCCCCAGGTGCCGTGCTGCATCTCCGGAAAAGCGGCCTGTGCGTCCAGATAGTCCTGATAGCGGTGCAGCACATAGCTGATCTTGTTCAGGTCATCGCGGTAGAGCGGGCCATCCCAGACCATGCCGGGAAAGGCTTCTTCATAAGAGATATCCGTGCGGGCGGCACGGCCCTTGCGGCGGCTGTACTCGGCCATGACCTGTACCGCGACCTGCCGGAAGGTGGGGCTGGCAAACAGGCCGTTATTGCTCTCCAGATAAAATTCCAGCCCGCGGGCGTTGAGCCAGTCCACGATGCGGCGGCACTGCCCGGCGGTGATGAGCTGGTGCATTACCACCTGCCCATCGGATTCCACATAGCTGCCGTTGCCGCCGATATAGCCATCGATGCCGATATCCCAGATTTCCTGTTTGTTTTCGGCCTTGCTGCGGCCGCTGCACAGGTAGACCTTGTGCCCCCGGGCGCGGGCTTTGCGGATGGCATCCACCGCCGAGGCGGGCAGGCGGTTCTCGTAGTCCACCAGAGTGCCGTCGATATCAATGAGCAGTATCTTGTGCATAAAAGGTTCCTCCCGTATGTTGTTTTTGAGATGCCTCCAGCATATCAGAATGGCGCCGCTGCCGGTAGGAAGTGTCCACCCAACGGATGCAAAATTTTCGTCCACCGCAGTATTTTGCAAAAGTGCGGGGGCAGGGCTGCTTTTTCTGCGCCTGCAGCCCTGTCCAAACGACACATTTTGTGCTATGATAAAAGGGAAGAGCTGCTGCCGGGCGGCAGCAGAACAAATATAATTCTATTATAATCGATTCCCGCCGGTTTTTCCACAGAAACCGGCAGATTTTGTGCAGAAGGAGTTTGCATCATGAACAACCTGATCATTGGCATCGCGGGCGGCTCGGGCAGCGGCAAGACCACCCTTTCGCTGCGGCTGAAGGAGCGCTTTGGGGAGGACGAGGTGCGGTTGATCTCCCACGACAGCTACTACAAGCGCCACGACGAGCTGCCCTATGAAGAGCGCTGCAAGCTGAATTACGACCACCCGGACGCCTTCGACAACGCCCTGCTCATCTACCATTTGCAGGAGCTGAAGGCCGGCCGCGCCATCGACTGCCCGGTGTACGATTACTCCAACCACAACCGCAGCAACGAGGTGCAGCACATCGAGCCCGCCCCGGTGCTGATCGTGGAGGGCATTCTGCCCTTTGTAGAGCCGGAGCTGTGCGCCCTGTTCGACTACAAGATCTTTGTGGACACGGACGCGGACGAGCGCATCCTGCGGCGCATCCTGCGGGACGTAAAGGAGCGGGGGCGCAGCCTGGACAGCGTGATCGACCAGTACCTGACCACGGTCAAGCCGATGCACGAGGCCTTTGTAGAGCCCAGCAAGCGCAACGCGGACATCATTGTGCCCAACGGCGGCGAGAACAGCACCGCCGTAGAGATGCTTGCGCACCACATCCGCACCCTGATCGAGAAAGCGAACCGGGGATAAGGCGATTTGGAATGCGCGCCGCTGTTGCTCTGCGCATATTCAGCGGAAGAATTATTTAAAATTTCGGGGTTCTGAAAAGCCTGCAGGCTTTTCAGAACCCCTTTTTCACGGGTGGGGTCTGACATAAAAAGGCACCCGCAGCCAACCGGCTGCGGGTGCCTTTTTGCATACGGGTTAACGGACAGAGGTGCGCACCAGCGCGCGCTTGAGGCGCGCCTGTGCCAGCTCGTACTCACGGTCGTTCAGGTTCT
>CAKTCY010000080.1 GCA_934540955.1 uncultured Faecalibacterium sp. | reverse complement strand
TCGGTGGTCATTATGGTGGCAGACATCGTGCTGATGCAGCTTTTTGCCCGGCAGCTGGTGCAGCTGATCTCCGGTTCCACCGCGCCGCTCGTGCTGGAAAACGGCGCACGGTATCTGATGTGGAACGCACCATTCTACGCGGTGCTGGGGGTGCTGCTGTGCACCCGGTACGCCTTGCAGAGCCTTGGACAGAAGGTGCTGCCGCTGTTTTCCAGCGTCATCGAGTTAGTGGGCAAGGTGATCTTTGTGCTGGTGTTCATCCCGCGCTACGCCTACAACGCCGTCATCCTGTGTGAGCCCATCATCTGGTGCTTCATGGCGGCGTATCTCGTGGCGGTGTACCGCCGCGATGCCTTTGTGTATCCGAGGAATGGCCAATAAAAAGAGTAAAATCCCCCCTGAGATTTATTCATCTTTTGATTCAAATCCGAATTTTTCAGCGCTTTCACGATTTCAGGAACAGGCGATGCAGGGACTTGGCAAACCCGGCGTGATTGCGCTATAATAGAGCCATAACAGTTCCACAAAGGTGTGGTAAGGGAGGTGCGGTCATGATCCGGGTGGCGATCGTAGAGGACGACGCGGAGGTGCAGGGGGTATTGCAGGAGTATGTCCGGCGGTATACCCGGCAGTACGGGACAGAATTTGAAGTATCGGTCTTTGCGGACGGCGTGGACATTCTGGAGGATTACCGCGCGGTCTACGACATTATTTTTCTGGATGTGGAGATGAAGCATCTGGACGGCATGACCACGGCAGAGCGCATCCGGCAGATGGACGCCGAGGTGCTGTTGATCTTCATCACCAATATGGCACAGTACGCCATCCGGGGCTACTCGGTGGGGGCGCTGGACTATGTGCTGAAGCCGGTGCCCTACTTTGCTTTTTCGCAGCAGCTGCTCAAGGCCGTTGCCCGGCTGGAAAAGCGGGCAAAGCACTACCTCACCGTGCCGGTGGAGGGCGGGCTGCGCCGGCTGGACACTGCGAGCATCTATTACTTGGAAAGCGAGGGGCACCGGGTACATTTTTACACCGACGAGGGCGATTTTTCCGCCCCCGGTGCCCTCAAGACCTTTGAGGAAAAGCTGGCAGACTGCCCCTTTGCCCGGTGCAACAGCGGCTACCTTGTCAATCTGGCACAGGTGCGGGAGCTGCGGCAGAGCACTGTACAGGTGGGGCCCTGCGAGCTGCAGGTCAGCCGCCCCAAGCGCAAGGCTTTTCTTGCCGCACTGACCGATTACATCGGAGGTGAAGGCTCATGACCGCGCTGCCGGATATCCCCCGGCTGTACACCGCCCTTGCCGAGTGTCTGGCGGTGCTGCTGTTCACACCGGCGCTTGCGCCCCGGTTTTCTAGGGCAGTCACCGGGGGCGTCACCCTGCTGTGGGCGGCAGTGCTGTCCGCCTTTCTGGCGCTGACAGGCGATGTGCCCGGCGGGCTCTGGATCCCCTGCATGGCAACGGCAATCGGGTTTTCCTACCTATATCTATGGGGCGTGTGGAGCATCACCCTGCTGGAAGCCGGGTATCACTGCGCCCGGGCGTTTATTCTGGCAGAGCTTGCCGCCAGCGTGGAGTGGCAGCTGCACTGCGCCCTCTGGCCCGCCCGCAGCCCGTGGGAGCCGCTTTCCCTGTTGCTGCTGGCGCTGGTGTACGGGGCGCTGTTCGGCGTCATGTGCTATTTGCAGCACTGCCGCCCCCAGCCCGCCGGGCACTTACAGATCGGCGGCAGCGCCGCCCTGACGGCGGTCATGCTGGCGCTGACCGCCTTTGCGGTGAGCAATCTGGGCTTTCTGCCCGGCAGCGATATCAACATGAGCATCTTTTCCATCCGCACGCTGGTGGATTTTTCCGGCGTGCTGATCTTATCCGTGCAGCACGAGCAGCTGCGGGAGAACGCTTTGCACAGCGAGCTTGCCGCCATGGACGAGGTGCTGCACCGCCAGTACGAGCAGTACAAGCGCAGTAAAGAGGGGATCAACCTCATCAACCGGCGGTACCATGAACTGAAAGTTCAGCTTGCCCGCATCCGGGAGGAGCAGGACCAGACCAAGCAGAACGCCGCCATTGCCGCCATGGAGCAGAACATCCGCCAGTACGAGGCCGAGAACAAGACCGGCAACCCGGTGCTGGATACCATCCTTACCGCCAAGACCATGGAATGCCAGCAGGAGAACATCACCATCACCAGCGTAGCGGACGGCAGGATGCTGGGCTTTCTCACCATCCGGGAGCTGTGCACCATCGTGGGCGTGGCGCTGGACAACGCCATTGCCGCCGTCCGCGCCGAGCCGGACCCCGAAAAGCGGCTCATCAAGGTGGCGGTGTACAGTCAGGGCGGCTTTGCCATGCTGCGGTTCGAGCATTATACAGAGACAGCCCCCGCGCTGGATGCGGACGGTCTGCCAAAGCAGGGGTCAGACCTGAAAAGCGTCCGCACCACCGTCGGGCAGCACGGCGGCAGCATGACGCTGCACTGGGAAAACAACTGGTGCACCCTGCGCATCCTGTTCCCACTACCCA
Organism: uncultured Faecalibacterium sp.; assembly: GCA_934540955.1. Lineage (GTDB taxonomy): Bacteria > Bacillota > Clostridia > Oscillospirales > Ruminococcaceae > Faecalibacterium. Next base: position 3,830 of record CAKTCY010000080.1, on the reverse strand, counting down.
AAAACAAATGATTTTTTTACGGCAGGTGTTCCCTGCCGTTTTTTGTTGTCTGGCAGGGTGCACAAATACAATGGGGCAATATTTGTATATTAGCACAATAAAATTTGAAACTTTATTGTAACTTTTGCAAATTATGCGTCTAGAACGACAGTTTGTGAACAAATTGAAAATTCTCCGGCACTTTCTGGTATTATAAAGCCAAGCTGGCAGGGGCGTCCCCTGCCGTTGTCCGATTCGACAAAACAAGGAGGAGAAAACTATGTTGTCCATCAATATGGATGACGTCATCAAGGTCCTCAACTCGATCAAATCGCAGTTGATCGGCTTTGGTGTCGTAGCAGTTCTGCTGATCGCAGTCATGATCGCCTGCCGTAAGCAGAGCAAGTCCAAAAAGTATCTGATCCGCTGGCAGGCGGGTCTGGGCATGGTGCTGGCACTGGCCATTACCGTGAACCTGATCCTGACCGGCCCCATGTACTCCATGGTCACCCTTGCCACCGGCAACGGCAAGGTCAGCGAGGAGAACGTGGCATCCGCTACCCAGCTGTGCGAGAACATTGCCGATGAAGGCATCGTCCTGCTGGATAACGACGGCACCCTGCCCATGGCCAAGAACAGCAAGCTGAACGTTTTTGGCTGGGCTTCCACCAACCCCTGCTACGGCGGCACCGGTTCCGGTGCGCTGTCCGACGCCTACCCCACCGTTACCCTGCTGGAGGGCCTGAAGAACGCCGGCTTTGAGCTGAATACTGAGCTGAGCGACTTCTACACCTCTTACCGTGCTGACCGCCCGGAGGTGGGTATGTTCGCTCAGGACTGGACCCTGCCGGAGCCGGAGGCTGCACAGTACACCGACGAGATGATGAACAACGCCAAGGCTTTCTCTGATACCGCCATGGTAGTCATCACCCGCGTGGGCGGCGAGGGTGCTGACCTGCCCACCGATGTGTCTCAGGTCACCTACGACGCAGGCCACAGCTACAATGACTTTGAGCCCGGCGACCACTACCTGCAGCTGTCCAAGACCGAAAAGGACATGATGGACCTGGTCTGCAAGAACTTTGATAAGGTCGTTGTGGTCTACAACAGTGCCAACGCCATGGAGCTGGGCTGGGTCAAGGACTACAGCCAGATCAAGAGCGTTATCTGGTGCGCCGGCACCGGCCAGAGCGGCTTCAACGCACTGGGCTCCATCCTCTGCGGTGATGTGAACCCCTCCGGCCGTACCATCGATACCTTTGTGTACGACCTGACCCAGACCCCCACTGCGAACAACTTTGGCAACTTCACCTACACCAACATGGATGAGTTCAAGGCCAACGCCTTTGGCACCGACACCATCCCTGCTTTCGTGAACTATGTGGAAGGCATCTATGTGGGCTACAAGTTCTACGAGACTGCCGCCGCCGAGGGCCTCATCGACTACGACAAGACTGTGGTGTATCCCTTCGGCCGCGGCCTGAGCTACACCACCTTCACCCAGACCCTGAACAGCGTTACCGAGGCTGACGGCACCATCACTGTGGATGTCACCGTCACCAACACCGGTTCTGCCTCCGGTAAGGAGGTCGTGGAGGTCTACTATAATCCTCCGTACACCAACGGCGGCATTGAGAAGGCTTCTGCAAACCTGATCGGCTTTGCAAAGACTTCTGAGCTGGCTCCCGGCGCATCCGAGAACGTCACCGTTACCTTCAAGGCCGAGGATATGGCCTCCTACGATACCTACGGCAAGGGCTGCTATGTGCTGGAAAAGGGCGATTACGTCATCAGCATCAACGCCGACTCCCACACCGTTCTGGATTCCAAGGTCTACAATGTGGCTTCCGACATCGTCTACGACGCTTCCAACAAGCGTGAGAGCGATGTGGAGGTCGCTGACAACAAGTTCGACTTTGCCGAGGGCAATGTGACCTACCTGTCCCGCGCAAACGGCTTTGCCAACTACGCCGAGGCTACCGCTGCTCCCGCAGACTTCGAGCTGCCGGCAGAGGCTAAGGCTACCTTCTACAACAACTCCAACTGGAACCCCGAGGACTTCAACAACGCCGACGATGTGGCTCCCACCACCGGTGCCAAGAACGGCCTGAAGCTGAAGGACATGGTGGGCGTGGATTACAACGACGCCCAGTGGGATACCTTCCTGGATCAGCTCACTGTCTCTGACATGGACAAGCTCATTGCTCTGGGCGGCTTCCAGACTGTGGCAGTGGATTCCATCGGCAAGGTGCAGGCCATCGACTGCGACGGTCCTGCCTCTATCAACAACAACTTCACCCGGCAGGGTTCCATCGGCTTCCCCTCCGCTGTGATGATCGCAGCCACCTGGAACACCGATCTGGCACACGACTTCGGCACCTCCATCGGCAAGATGGCCGACGACATGAATGTTTCTGGCTGGTACGCACCGGCTATGAACATCCACCGCTCTGCCTTTGCAGGCCGTAACTTCGAGTATTACGCTGAGGACGGCGTACTGTCCGGTGCGATGGCTTCCAACGCCATCATGGGCGCTCAGGAGCAGGGCGTTTACGCCTTCATGAAGCACTTCGCTCTGAACGATCAGGAGACCAACCGCTACGGTATGCTCTGCACCTGGTCCACCGAGCAGGCCATCCGCGAGATTTACCTGAAGCCCTTTGAGGAGTGCGTCAAGGCAGCTGACTGCCACGCTGCCATGTCCTCCTTCAACTACATCGGCAACACCTATGCCGGCAACTGCTCTGCCCTGCTGAACGATGTCCTGCGCGGCGAGTGGGGCTTCGTGGGCATGGTGCTGACCGACTACTACGGTGTGTACGGCTATCAGGATTCTGACCGCCTGATCCGCAACGGCGGCGACTTCTGCCTGGTCAACTACGACACCGAGACCAACCACCTGACCGATACCACCAGCGCTACCGCTCTGGTGTCCGCACGTCAGGCCTGCAAGAACATCCTGTACACTGTGGCAAACTCCCGTGCTTACTACCCCGAGAACCTGAACCCCGGTATGCCCGGTTGGGAAAAGGTGATGATCGGTGTGGACGTTGTACTGGCAGCCGCTCTGATCGCACTGGAAGTTCTGGTGGTCAAAAAGGGCTATGCAAAGCGCAAGGAAGAGGAAGTCAACGCCTGATCCTGGGCAAGACATTCTGAACGGATGCAGCACCTGAACTGAAACCAGATAAAAGGCCCGCTGCGTAAAAAACAGCGGGCCTTTTCTGGATTTGAAAAGGCAAAGAGGAAAATGCCATGAAACATACAGATATCATCAACAGCCTGAGTCTGGAACAAAAATGCGCCCTGCTGAGCGGCGGCACGGTGTTCACCACCCGGGCGCTGCCGGGCAAGGGCATCCCGGCCATTACCCTGTCGGACGGCCCCAACGGCGTGCGCAAGCAGGCGGGCGCGGCTGACCATCTGGGCCTGAACCCCAGTGTGCCCGCCACCTGCTTCCCCACCTCTGCCACCGTTGCCAACAGCTGGGACCCCGCGCTGGGCGAGGCTGTGGGCGCGGCCATGGGCGAGGAAGCCGCGGCACAGGGCGTGTCGGTGCTGCTGGGCCCCGGCCTGAACATCAAGCGCAGCCCGCTGTGCGGCCGCAACTTCGAGTATTTCTCGGAGGACCCCTACCTTGCCGGTAAGATGGCGGCGGCCTACGTCCGCGGCATCCAGAAAAACGGCATTGCCGCCTGCCCCAAGCACTTTGCGGTGAACAGTCAGGAGCTGCGCCGCATGGCCTCGGATTCCATCGTGGACGAGCGCACCCTGCGGGAAATTTACCTGACCGGCTTCGAGATGGTGGTCAAGGAGGCGCAGCCCAAGACCATCATGTCCGCCTATAACCT
>CAKTCY010000079.1 GCA_934540955.1 uncultured Faecalibacterium sp. | reverse complement strand
GATTTTGAAACCACATGGCAGGATATACTGGAAGGCTGCACGGCATTGCTTGAGGAACTGCGCTAAATTGGCGTAAATTTTGGCGTATGCCAAATCAGGAGTGTTTGACACTTGCCAACGACAAATTGATTTAACCACAGGAGAAGTTGCCTGTCAGCATAAAATCTCTATACGAAACAAAAAGCGGCAGCTACGTTGCATTTACACAACATAGCTGCCGTATCTTTGTTTTTGGGATGCGGTGTACCTACTACACCAATCCACCTATTCACTTGTTACACCACACCGCTTTGTAAGGCTCCTTTTCGGGAAAACGTCCCAAAATTGGTGTAGTTGTGGTGTAGTACCGCAGATGCCGCTTGAAATTCGCTTAAAATTTCATCGTATCTGCGTTTTAATTTCGCATTTTACTGCTCAATCGGCTTCATCGTGGGGAACAGCAGCACGTCGCGGATGGAGGCGCTATCGGTGAGCAGCATCACCAGACGGTCTACGCCGAAGCCCAGACCGCCCGTGGGAGGCAGGCCGTACTCCAGTGCGTTGACGTAGTCGTAGTCCACCTGTGCCTTGCACTCGGGCTCCAGAGCCTTGCGCTCGGCCACCTGACGCTCGAAGCGGCCCTTCTGGTCGATGGGGTCGTTCAGCTCGCTGAAGGCGTTGCCGTACTCGGTGCAGTCGATGAAATACTCGAAGCGCTCGGTGAAAGCGGGATCATCCGGCTTGCGCTTTGCCAGCGGGCTGATCTCCACGGGGTAATCGTAGATGAAGGTGGGCTGGATCAGCTTGTCCTCCACAAAGGCGTCGAAGAACTCGGCCAGAATGGCACCCTTGGTGGGCACCTCAGGCAGCTCCACATGGTGCTCCTTGGCGGCGGCAATGGCGTCCTCGTCGGTCTGCCAGTCGTTGAAGTCCACGCCGGAATACTTCTTCACGGCCTCCACCATGGTCAGGCGCTCCCAGTGACCCATGTCGATCTGCTTGCCCTGATACGGGATGACCAGACTGCCGCAGATCTTGAGGGCAAGGCGCTTGTACAGCTCCTCCACCAGATCCATCATGCCGTGGAAATCGGTAAAGGCCTGATACAGCTCAATGGAGGTAAACTCCGGGTTATGTTTGGGATCCATGCCCTCGTTGCGGAAGATGCGGCCAACCTCGTACACGCGATCCATACCGCCCACGATCAGGCGCTTGAGGTACAGCTCGGTCTCAATGCGCAGCACCATGTCCATGTTCAGGCTGTTGTGGTGGGTGTAGAAGGGACGTGCAGAAGCGCCGATCTCGAACGGAGTCAGGATGGGAGTATCCACCTCCAAGAAGCCCTTCTCGTCCAGATAGGCGCGAATCTCCTTCAGGATCTGGCTGCGCTTGACGAAGGTGTCCTTTACCTCCGGGTTTGCGATCAGGTCCACATAGCGCTGACGGTAACGCATCTCGGTATCGGTCAGACCGTGGAACTTCTCGGGCAGAGGGCGCAGGCTCTTGGCCAGCAGGGTCAGCTCGGTGGCGCGCACGCTCAGCTCGCCGGTCTTGGTGCGGAACACCTCGCCCTTCACGCCGATAATGTCGCCCACGTCCAGCTTTTTAAAGGCAGCGTAGGGCTCATCGCCCAGCTCGTCGCGGCGGACATAAAGCTGGATATCGCCCTTGTCGTCGCGCAGATGGGCAAAGCTTGCCTTGCCCATGACGCGCTTGGACATCATACGGCCTGCCAGTGCCACCAGCTTGCCGCTGTCGGTCTCGTTGGGCAACTCCTTAAATTCTTCCTTCAGGTCGGCAGAATAAGCGTCCTGCGGGAACTTGGTCAGGGTAAAGGGGTCGTTGCCGGCGGCCTGCAGGTCGGCCAGCTTCTGGCGGCGCACCTGTACCTGCTCGCTCTCGGACAGACCCGCAGCGGGGTTTCTCTTTTGCTCTTCCATGGTTACTCCTACTTAGTTTGCAGAATGGGTGATGGCCAGCACGGTGTACTCCACGGTCTGGCCGGTGGGCAGCAGCACTTCGGCCTTATCGCCCACAGCCTTGCCCATCAGGGCATGACCCACGGGGCTCTCATCGCTGATCTTGCCGTTGAAGGCGTCAGCCTCGGTGCGGCCCACGATATCGTACTCCTCGGCTTCGTCCTCGCCGGTCTCGCGGATGGTGACGTGGGTACCAACGGAGACGTTATCCACGCTCAGCTCGCTCTCGTCGATCAGAACTGCGTTCTTGATGGTCTGCTCCAGCTCGGTGATGCGGTTCTCCACCAGACCCTGCGTATTCTTGGCCTCGTCGTACTCGCTGTTCTCAGACAGGTCGCCGTGGCTGCGGGCTTCCTTGATCTCTTCAGCCAGCTCCTTGCGGCGGACGGTTTTGAGGTATTCCAGCTCCTCCTGCATTGCCTTCAGACCGGCAGCGGACATCTTGATCTCTTGTGCCATTTGAGAATCTCTCCTTGTTATTAGCTGTATTTCTTTCGCGCAGCCACAAAGCCGCACAGGAATGCCATTTTGACTACACTATTATAATAGCAAGCCGGTGCCTTGTCAACAAAAAAGGCGGCAGTATGGAGGAAAAAGCAGCGCTTGCCGCGTGCCTTTTCCATGCTGTCCCGGAAATCGAGCTTTCTCCCCTGCCTGCATGAAAATGCGATCCCGGAAGGTCCGCAGACCCTCCGGGATCGCTCTGACATCTTTTTGCTCAGACCAGCTTTGGCACCTCTGCGGTCAGCAGCTCTGCCAGCCGGGCGTGACCCTTGCAGGTCAGGTGCATAAAGTCCACCTCGTTGAACTCGCACTCGGCGGCGTCCATAAAGTGCACGCCCTGCCGCTCGGCTACGATGCGCAGCTGCTCGGCGACCCCGCGGGATTTTTCCACGCAGCCTGCGCCCATGACGGCATCGTGGAAGCCGTCCTTGATGCAGGGCGGCGCCACCACCAGAATGTTGGGTGCCTTGCCGCCCCAGCAGTCCACGCTCTTGACCTTGAGCAGCAGCCGCTCCATGCCTGCGCCGATGCAGGCGGCGTTTGCGCCAAAGCGCTCCTTGACGTCATTCGTGCCCAGCATGATGATGAGCAGGTCGATGACCTCGTGGCTCTTGAGCAGGGCGTAAGCCACGCTCAGCGCATCCATGGATTCATGCAGCGGGTCCACGAACACGGTGGTGCGGCCGGAAAGCCCCTCCTCGGTGACCAGATACTCCTCGCCCAGCGCCTTTTGCAGGCGGCAGGTCCAGCGCTCGTCCTCGTTGAAGCGGATGCCGTGGTCGGCGCAGTCGTTGGGGTCGGCGCAATAGCCGTGGGTGTTGGAATCACCCAGACAGAGAATATGCTTTTTCATAACCGAATCACTCCTTTTCCATCGTCTGCCGGAAGTAGTACACAGCGCCCACCATCCCGGCATCATTGTGCAGCTGTGCAGCGCGGATCTCCAGCCCCTCGGCAAAGGCGGGCATGACAGCGGCCTTTACCTTGGCGGCAATGGGGTCGATAAGCAGCTTCTGCTGGGCAGACACGCCGCCGCCGATCAAAATCAGCTGCGGGTTGAAGATATGCACCATGCCCGCCAGCCCCTGCGCGATCTCGTCCGTCCATGCGTCCAGCAGCGCCAGCACGGTCTCGTTACCCGCCTCGGCGGCGGCAAAGATGGCGCGGCCGTCCTTCCATGCGGGGTCCTTCTCCTGCGCGGCGCGCACAAGGGCGGTGGTGGCAGCGTAGCGCTCCCAGCAGCCTTTTGCGCCGCAGGTGCAGTCCGCGCCGTCCAGCGCGTGGGTACGGTAGTGTCCCAGCTCGCCGCCCAGACCCCGCGCGCCCTCCAGCAGGCGGCCGCCGGTCAGGATGCCTCCACCCACGCCGGTGCCCAGCGTCACGCCGATAACGTCCGTATAGCCCTTTGCACCGCCGACCCACACCTCGCCCAGCGTCATGCAGTTGGCATCGTTGGCTACCGTGACCGGCAGGCCGAAGGTCTTTTCCAGTTCGGCTTTAATCGGTGCGCCGATGTAGTTGGGCAGGCTGCCGCAGGTGCCCGCCACGATGCCCTTGCGGCTGTCGATCTGCCCGGTGGCAGAAACGCCGATGCCCGCAAGGCTTTCCGCCGGGACGCTCTGCGCGGCAAGGAAGGCTTGCGCAGCTTTGAGCACCGTGGTCAGGATGGGGGTGCGGTAGCCGTCAAAGCTTACGCTCTCCTCGGCTTTCGCCAGCACCGCGCCGTTCTCGTCCACGATGCCCAGCTTGACGGCAGTGCCGCCGATATCGATACCAAGATAGTGTTTCATAGCAGGCACTCCCCTGTGTTATTTCTTTGCGGCGTTGATGGCACCGGTAAAGCGTGCGGTGATCTCTGCCGGGCGGGTAATGGCACCGCCCACCACCAGCGCAAAGGCACCGGCTTCCAGCGCCTTGACCGCCTGCTCCGGGTAGTGGATGTGACCCTCGGCAATGATCTTTGCCGGGCACTCTGCGGACAGCTTACGGATGAAATCAAAGTCGATGTCGTCAATACCGGTGGTCTCGGGGGTATAGCCGCGCATGGTGGTGCCCACAAAGTCGGCACCGGCTTCGGCGCAGAGCATGGCATTCTTAAAGTTATCGCAGTCGGCCATCACCAGCTGCTCGGGGTACTTTGCCTTGATGGCGCGGATGAAGTCCGCCGAGGTAGAGCCGTCCGGGCGCAGGGCCCCCGTGCCCTGCACGGCAAGGATATCCACACCGCAGGCCACCAGCTCGTCCACTTCCTTCATGGTGACGGTGATGTACATGGGCGTGCCGGGGTAATCCTTTTTGATGATGCCGATGACCGGCAGCTCCACCACCTGCTTGATCTGGGTAATGTCCCGCACGGTGTTGGCGCGGATGCCCACAGCGCCGCTCATGGCGGCAGCCTTGGCCATCAGGGGCATCACGCCGCCCTCCTTGGTGTACAGCGGCTCGTGCTCCAGTGCCTGACAGGACACGATAAGCCCGCCCTTGATCTGTGCAAACAGCTTTTCCTTTTCCATGGTCTTACTCCTCCATTCTGATCTTGACGACCGCCTTGCGCACACTGACGCAGCCGTGCTGTACAAGGCCGGGCTTATGCAGCTCCTCCGGGAAGAACAGCACAAAGCGTCCCTCGCCCAGTGCACCGGTCACCACGCTGGCGCTGGCCTGAAAGCCGCAGTCCCCGGTAAATTCCCCGATCTCCGCGCCGGGCAGATTGGTGTAGCCCCAGCCCTCGCTGCCGGTAAGATCTACCTGTAAATCAGCATAAAGCTTATGGTACTCCGGGTGGTAGCCCGCATCCGGGTGCAATGTGGCGTCCATCAGGTTGATGAACACCTTGTCTCCATCCACCTCGGTGCGCCCCAGCGGCAGGGCGGCAAGGTCGTGGGTAAGCAGATAGTCGATGGCGGTATCCAAGTTGGGGTGCAGTCCCCTGTACCGGCCAAGATGCTGCAGGGTATCGCAGATCATTTGCGTTTCCTCCAATAAAAGAAGCGCCCGCCTCCCCTCTGAAAAAGAGACGGAGAGGGGCGCTTTTATCCTGTTACAGCTTTGCGATGGCAGCTTCGATCATGGCCTGTGCCTCGGCCACGATGGCTTCATCCTCGGGGATCAGGCCGGGCATCGGGGCGCGCACGCTGCCCAGCTCCAGCCCGTACATCCGGCGCAGGATCTCCTTCTGCACGGCATACAGGTTGCCGTGGGCGGAGCACATCTTGTAGATGATGCGGTTGGCCTCGTACTGGATGGCGCGAGCTTCGGCGATCTCACCCTTTTCCAGATGGGCGTTCATGGCCAGATACAGCTCCGGCATCACGGCGTAGGTGCCGCCGATGCCGCCGTCTGCACCGATGACGCGACCGGAAACAAACTGCTCGTCCGGGCCGTTGAACACCACAAAGTTGTCCTCGCCGCGGGCGGCGATGCCGGCATCCTTGAACATCTGGATGTCCTGCGTGGGCATGGAGCTGTTCTTCACGGCTACCACGTTGGGGTTCTTCAGCATCTCGTTCAGCAGACTCATGGTCAGCGCCGTGCCTGCCAGCTGCGGGATATTGTAAATGACGAACTCGGTGTTGGGAGCCGCAGCGGACATATCGTTCCAGTACTTGGCAATGGCGTACTCCGGCAGGTGGAAGTAGATGGGCGGGATGGAGGCAATGGCGTCCACGCCCACGCTCTCGGCGTGGCGGGCCAGCTCCATGCTGTCGGCGGTGTTGTTGCAGCCGACGTGGGCGATCACGGTCAGCTTGCCCTTGGCCTCGCTCATCACGGCCTCCAGCACCGTCTTGCGCTCATCGACGTGCTGGTAGATGCACTCGCCGGAGGAGCCGCCCACATACACGCCCTTGACGCCCTTGGCGATCAGGTGGCGGGTCAGCGCCTTGACCCCCTCCACCGAGATGTTGCCCTCTGCGTCATAGCAGGCGTAAAAGGCAGGGATGACACCCTGATATTTTTTGATATCTTTCATGTTTCAAGCCCTTCTTTAATTATAATTGTAAGTTGTATCAAGCTCGTACGCTTTTCAGTTCGGGTAACGGCATCAGCGCCCTCTTGCGGTGCCCTGCATCCGCTTCGACCCTTGGGCGGGTCTCGCGTCTTGCAGACCGCTGCGCCAAA
>CAKTCY010000078.1 GCA_934540955.1 uncultured Faecalibacterium sp. | reverse complement strand
GCGCCACCTTGCCAAGGTGGAGGTAGCGAGTTCGAGCCTCGTCGGCCGCTCCAATACGAAGCCATCGTTGATGCAGAGATGCAAAAACGATGGCTTTTTTGTTTCGTGCGGCAATGGTCGGGAATGTCCGCAGCGCCGCGCTTTCGCAGAAAGCGGCGCTGCAACTGCCGTTTCCCATCTCGACCCTATCTGTGAAAATGCGTTTGGAGCGCTCCGCAGAGCGCGACAAACGCGAAATTTCCGCTAATTATGCGCAAAGTGCAACGACGACGACCGCCGCCAGCTGCGGAAACAGGGAGGAGTTGTTGGGGCAGCGGCCAGCAAGACGCAAGTGCCGCCCAAGGCACGATGCGGATGCTGGGTGCCGCAACCCGTTAGCGGAGCGCATTCCAAATCGTCCCGCCTGCCAAAGCAAAGAGCCGCCGTACAACACGATGCACGGCGGCTCCTCTTACAATATAAATATAGCAACACCGCCGCACAGCGTTTTACATCACCATGGTGATGATCAGCGCACACAGCGGCAGGGTGACGATGCTGAGCAGGGTGGTCAGCACCACACTCCCGGCGGCGAAGTGCTCATCGTGGCCGAACTGCACCGCAAATACCGAGGTGATGGCAGCAGCCGGGCAGCATTCCAGCAGCGTTACCACCTGTGCGGCAGTGCCGTGAAAGCCCAGCACTCCGAACAGCGCCAGCGTAGCCACCGGGATCAGCAGCATACGCACAGAGGCAAGCTTCCAGATGTGCTTGTCGGTCACGATGCTGCGCACGTCACCGGCGGCGATCAGCATACCGGTGATGAGCATGGACAGCGGGGTGTTCACCCCGGCCAGCAGCTCCAGCGGCTGGGTGATCAGGGTAGGCAGCGGGATCTGCAGCAGATAGATGCCCAGACCCACCACAATGGCGTACAGTACCGGGGTGCGCACCAGACTGCGGGCGACCTCCTTTACGCTGGAACCGCCGCTGACAAGGCCGTAGCCCAGCGTCCACAGCAGAATGTTGAACACGGTAACGTAGGCGCTGGCATACAAAAGACCCTCAGAGCCGAACAGCGCCGAAATAAGCGGGAAGCCCATGTATGCCGCGTTGGAAAAAATGCAGGCAAACCGGAAAATGGGCATCCGGCTGCCGGTCTTGCGCGCCGTGAGCAGCAGGGTGATCACGGTGCCCAGCAGCACAGACAGGATACTCATGCCGAAAGCCGCCAGCAGATTGCGCAGGATCTGGGCGCTGAACTCCATGCGGTAAGAGTTTACCACCATGGCCGGTACGATGATGTACACCAGCAGATTGGAAAGCGCCTGCTTGTTTTCCAGCTTGAGCACGCCGGTCTTGACCGCCACCATGCCTGTGCCGATCAGCAGGAACAAGACCGCGACCTGCTGCGCGGTGATGAGAGCCAGTTCCATAAAATTCTCCTCCTCTAGGCCATAACGCGTATACCACGAAAGATACAACACAGGTATAGCACAAAACCCTGCGGATGGCAAGGCCAAACGCAGGGCTTTGCAAGATTTTGCAGTTAAAGCTTACAAAATGACATTTTTGATTAGCAGGGAAATGCTGCCGTCATCGGCGTGCAGGAACTCTACCTCCGATTCGGCGTTCAACAGCTCGGTGGGGATCTTTACCTCAATGCCGTTGGCAGTGCGCAGGCTGCGGCTCTCCATCCGGCGGATGCGGGCGGGGGTCACGGTCACCGGCTGGGCGGCGCTGTCAAGGACATCGCTCTTTTCCACATAGTCGTCAAAGGGCACGGCGGCAAGAGGGTATTCCTCCTCCAGCTGCTGGCGCACCTGCTGGATGGACACCTGATTGTCGTTGTCGGCGGCCTGATTGGCGATCATCATGGCCACCTGTGCCTCCACATGGGGCGTTTCGGCGTAGCTTTCCTGCACAGCCTGCACGGCGGCTTCCTGAATGGCCTGCAGCTTCTTCTTTTCCGGCTGGGCAGTAGTGTACTGGAACACCACGGTGGAAAGATAAAACTCCTTGTGGCCGTCAATATCGTACTTCTTTTCCAGCAGCCGCATGGAGTAATCGGTCAGGTCTACCAGTGCACCCTCCTCCACCTTGCCGCTCTGGGTGGGCAGGCAGGCGCGCTGCTGGATGATGGAGTTCACCGGCGCACCCTCTACGGTCTCGGTATAGTGGGTGTAGCCGTTTTTGTAGTTCAGCTTCAGAATACCCAGCCACGGCGCACCGTCCCGGGTGAAATCCACCACGGCAAGGTCTGCCCCGGGAATGGTGGTGTGGGCGTGCATATAGTCGAACAGCACCCCGGCAATGCGGCAGGAAAGGTCCACAAAGTCCTGATTGTGCTCCAGCTCATTTTTAAAGGCCGAGTCCGGCAGCGGGCGGCACTGGCGGATCTCGTCGCTGGCCAGCAGCTTTTCAATGTGGTTCTGCAGGTAGGCGTTCTTTTCGGCAGTCAGCTCCATGGGCCCGCCGCTGAGCACCGGCGCATCCATGGTGGTATCCAGAACGTGCAGAATGGCCTGATGAATGATGATCTCCATTGTTGCTCCTCATTTCGTGACATAGTGTTTGCGCCCAGTATAGCACAACCGCCGGAAAAAGGCGAGAGCCGCCCGGGTATTTTACGGATTCTACAATTTACAAATCCCGCCAAAAGGGCTATACTTATAATATCTGTGCAAAAGGAGGTGGAGCTGGTGGACGAGCAGCTGGAACAGATCGAAGGCGTTGTAGAGGATATCATCTACGAGAACGAGGATAACGGCTATGTGGTGTTCGAGATCTCCGGCGGCGGAGTGCTCACGGTGGTCTGCGGCATCGTAGGCGAGCTGCACGCAGGGGAAAGCGTCATCTGCCGCGGCCGGTACGAAAACCACGCCACCTATGGCCGCCAGTTCCACGCGCAGGAATGCGAGACCGATATGCCCAAGGATCTGGAAGCGGTATATGCCTTTCTGGCCAGCCGCTCCCTGCCGTATATCGGCGCAAAAACTGCGGATAAGATCATTGATATGTTCGGTGCCGAGGCGCTGGAGGTCATCGCCAACGACCCCGCCCGCCTGACCAAGATCCCCGGCATCTCACCGGATAAGGCCGACCGCATCCAGCAGGAATTTAAGCGGATGTTCGGTATGCGAGAGCTCATCGCCTATCTGGCGCAGTTCGAGATCAGCCCCCGCAAGGCCATGGAGGTGTTCAAGGCCTTTGGCGTGGGGGCAATGCAGGCCATTGCGTCAAACCCCTATCTGCTGTGCGGCGAGCCGTTGCAGCTGGACTTCCGCCACGCGGACAGCATCGCCCAGTATTACCACATGGAAGGGGACTGCGCCCAGCGGCTGGAGGCCGCTCTGCTGCGCACTTTGCGCCACAATGCTGGCAACGGCCATACCTGTCTGCCCCGGGCGCAACTGCTGGCGACTGCCTCCAGCTTTATCCACCAGCCGCCGGAAAAGCTGGCGCGGGCGCTGGACCGGTGCATCGAAACGGAAGAGCTGTGCGTGAAAATGTTCGATGCTGTACCTTATATTTATCTGCCGGATCTGCTGGCGGCGGAGCAGGACATTGCCGACCGGCTGAACCTGCTGGCAAAGCGCGGCAAGAACACCGCCCGGGATCTGGATAAAAATATCCAGATCTTAGAGCTGACGCAGGGCTTTGCCTACGCTCCGCTGCAAAGGGAAGCCATCCGCAAGGCCATGACCGAGAACTGCCTTGTGCTCACCGGCGGCCCCGGCACCGGCAAGACCACCACGGTCAATGCCATTTTGCAGCTGCTGGAAAATCAGGCCGAGCGGGTAGCCCTGTGCGCCCCCACCGGCCGTGCCGCCAAGCGCCTCAGCGAGCTGACCGGCCGCAAGGCCAGCACCATCCACCGCCTGCTGGAGGTGGACTACACCGGCGGCGTGGTCAGCTTTATCCACAACGACAAAAACCTGCTCAAGTGTGACGTGGTCATTCTGGACGAGATGAGCATGGTGGACGTCAAGCTGTTTCAGGCGCTCATTGCGGCGCTGCGCTACACCTGCCGTATTATTATGGTAGGCGATGCCGACCAGCTGCCCAGCGTAGGCGCGGGCAACATCCTCAGCGAGGTCATCCGCTCCGGCTGCGTGCCCACCGTCTGCCTGAACGAGATCTTCCGGCAGGCAAAGCGCAGCCTCATCGTGGAAAATGCTCACCATATCATCTCCGGCGAGCCGCTGCAGAAGGGCAGCAAGACCGACGACTTCTTCTTTTTGGAGACGGACGGCGAGGCCGCGCAGCGTTTGGTGTGCGACCTTGTTACCACCCGGCTGCCCCGGAGCTACGGCTTTGACCCCATCCGTGATATTCAGGTGCTGTGTCCCACAAAGCTTGGCCCCACCGGCACGCAGGCGCTGAACGTGGAGCTGCAAAACCTGCTCAACCCGCCCCAGAAGGGCAAGCCCCAGCTGCAAAGCGCTGCCCGGGTGTTCCGGGTAGGGGACAAGGTGATGCAGGTACGCAACAACTACGAGATCGTCTGGAACCGCATCGGCGGCGAGCAGGGCGTAGGCGCTTACAACGGTGATATCGGCATCGTGGAAAGCATCAACCTGCGGGAGCGCTCTATGGTGGTGCGTATGGACGACCGGCGGCTGCTCTACCCGGCGGAAAACCTGAACGAGCTGGAGATCGCCTACGCCATCACAGTGCACAAAAGTCAGGGCAGCGAGTTCCCGGCGGTGATCCTGCCGGTGGCGCAGGTGCCGCCAAGGCTGTGCTACCGCAACCTGTTCTATACCGGTGTTACCCGCGCGCGCAGGCTGTGCGTTGTGGCGGGCCGCCGAGATGTGGTGAACAGCATGATGAGCAACATCCGGCAGAACCTGCGTTACAGCGGCCTGTGCGCCCTGCTGCAGGCCGGACAGCCGCCGGAGCAGCTCAGCACAGAAGGGGAGAGCTCCTGATAAAACCGCGCAGAACAGCGGCAAAGCTTGTATACTTTTTGCCGCAACTATGTTATACTAAAGCAGTCTTTGTTTTTTGCCCGCCGCTGCGGGCGTTACATACATGATAGAGGAACGCAGAGAAAGGATTCAGGCAATTATGGCACAGAATGATATCGGCATCGACCTTGGTACTACTACCATCATCATCGCGCAGGAGGGCAAGGGCGTGGTGCTCAACCAGCCCAGCGTTGTGGCAATGGATACCCGCAAGAACACCGTGCTGGAGGCCGGCGACAAGGCACTGGCCATGGTGGGACGCACGCCCAACTATATCTCCGCCATCTTCCCGCTGAAGGATGGCGTCATCAGCGACCACACCATGACCCGGGAGCTGATCTGCCGCTTTGTCAAGCAGGTGTACAGCTCCCACATGATCAAGCCCCGGGTGGCAGTGTGCGTGCCCGCCGCCATTACCGGCATCGAGAGCGATGCCGTGGTGGAGGCTGTGGTGGCAGCCGGTGCCCGTCAGGTGTACCTGATCGACGAGCCCATTGCCGCAGCCCTTGGCTCCGGCATCGACATCACTCTGCCGGACGGCCGCATGATCATTGATATCGGCGGCGGCACTACGGATATTGCCGTGCTGAGCCTTGGCGGCAAGGTCAAGGCTACCAGTGTGCGGGTGGCCGGTAACCACTACGATGAGGAGATCCTCAAGCACGTCCGCAACAAATACAGCATTGCCATCGGTCAGCGCACCGCTGAGGAGCTGAAAAAGCACGTTGCCTGCTGCCCCCAAAAGACCGATTTCCACGAGAGCATGGAGATCAAGGGCCGCAGCCTGCTCACCGGTCTGCCGGTGCGCGTGACCGTTTCCACCGATGACCTGTACGAGCCGGTGATGATGCTCAGCGAGCAGATCGGCACCGCAGCCCATCAGGTGCTGGAAAAGACCCCGCCGGAGCTGGCAGGCGATATCTACCGCAACGGCGTCATGCTGACCGGCGGCGGTGCCCAGCTGCACGGCCTGACCGAGTATCTGAGCCAGGAGCTGAAGGTGGAGGTCACCGTCTCGCCGGATCCCGTAAACTGCGTTGCACTGGGCACGGCACAGAGTCTTTCCATCGGTGATAAGCTGGAAACCGGCTTTACGGACGCTACCCCGCGCATCGGCCGCCGCTAAGTTGGGTCGTTTTGTCCATGCCATATCACAAAGCAGCAAAAAGAAAAATTGTTGATTTTTGTTGAAATAAATGGCAAAATACGGTATACTATACCCAAATTGATTTTCTGCTAACGATCTTGTATCGCTTGCAGTATCCAACAAACAGGAGGAAAAACCATGGACTTAGGTTTCGATGTGGTCGTTACCATTACTGGTATCGTGCTGGTGTTCCTGATCCTCGTGCTGCTGATGGCGATCATCACGCTGGAGGGCAAGATCTTCGACTCGATGAATGCCAAGAAGAAGGCCGCCAAGACCGCTGTGCAGGCACCTGCCGCAAAGCCCGCTGCCGCTCCGGTACAGCAGGCTGTGCCCGCTCCTCAGGTGGAGGAGGGCATCCCCGGTGACGTGGTGGCTGCCATTATGGCTGCTATCCATGCAATGGGCAACGGCAAGTACACCCTTAAGGCAGTGCGTCGTGGCAAAAATGGCTGGGGCAAGGCCGGCGTGAACGACACCACGGCCCCGTTTTAACACAGGAGGAAGAGCATGACACAGTTTATTGATACTCTGGTCGGTATTTTCCAAAGCTCCGGCTTTGCACAGTTTGGCCAGCCCGACGGCTGGCTGTACGCCGTGATGATCTGCGTGGGCTGCTTTTTGCTGTACCTCGCCATCGTCAAGGAGTTCGAACCCCTGATCCTGCTGCCCATGGCCTTTGGCATGATTCTTGCCAACCTCCCCGGCAGCGGCATCATCCACATGCAGTACTTCGTCGGTGACGGTCTGGAGCACCCCATGTGGGTCGAGATCCTGAACAACGGCGGTCTGGCCGATATGCTCTACATGGGCGTTAAGCTGGGCATCTACCCGCCGCTGATCTTCCTCGGCATCGGCACCATGACCGACTTTGCGCCCTTGATCTCCAACCCCAAGAGCCTGCTGCTGGGCGCTGCCGCACAGTTCGGTATCTTCGGTACTTACATGGGCGCCCGTCTGCTGGCCGCTACCGGTCTGGTGGACTTCACCCAGAAGCAGTCCGCTGCCATCGCCATCATCGGCGGTGC
>CAKTCY010000077.1 GCA_934540955.1 uncultured Faecalibacterium sp. | reverse complement strand
ACGCCGGTGACGACCAGACCGATACAGACGATCATGGACGTTACGCCGAGGGGGATCTTCTCAAACACGAACATGACGACCGCGAAGAGAAGAAAGAGTAGGGTGATAGTTGCTGCTGACATACTGGGGTTCTCCTTTAATGAAATATAATGTATCCATTTCGTCAGAGTCAAACAGCCCTGACTTTCGGAACGCCCCAGCTGCACCTCGTTGTGCAGAGTCTTTGCCGCCGTGCTGTGCCCTCACAGCCCTTCTTCCTTCTGGAAGGATCTGCCCGGAACCTTAAAATTCCGGGAAATCTCGGCAGCGTCTTTTTTGATTTTTATATCTAATCTGTGATAATGTATCCACTTGACGACACGAGAATACACCCGAAACAGAGATTTGTCAATCCTTTTTTTCGAGTTTTGTCGCATTGCACGGATTATGTACCAATTTTTGTGCACGCCAGACAAACAGTAGGATACAAGAAAATCTCCCTCCGCCGCTTTCTGCAAAAAAAACGCGCATTCTCCGTCTGCTTTGGAGAACGCGCGTTTTATCCTTCTTTTATTCCAGCCGCTTTTTGAAATACCCCTCGGCACAGTAAATGGCACCGCAGGGATTATGCGCCAGAACGCGATCCTTGGCCACCAGCGTTGTGACCATGGCGTCCGAATACTTATAAAACATCGAGTCGTGTCCCACACAAAGTCCGACCTCAATGTTGAAATCGGTGTGCTGTTCGTTCAGAAGCTTTGCCTGTGCGATGGGGTTGCACATGGCCTCAAATTCACCGGGGTGGATCTTGACCTCTTCCGGGATGCCCACTTCTTCCTTGGAGATGCCGCCGGTCTTGCAGATGACCGACACCACCTCAAAACCATGTGCACGGAGCAGGTCGGCCACGATGCGGGCTTCCTTCCGCAGACCCTTGCAGAATGCAAGACCCAGCTTGTGGTAGCCCATCCGCTTGCAGAACTCCACCGTCTCCTTCAGGCGGGGCCACTGGCAGTAGCCAAGCCCCTCAATGGCCGAGCAATTGACATAGAAATCGTGATTCTCAGGCAGATCGTAGCCGACGCGGGCGGTCTCCATCACCGAAGCATTCCGCATGGGGCAGTTTTTGGGCATCTTTTCCGGCTCGTTGTTGGCGCAGGCCAGAACCGTACAGTTCGCACAGGTATACACCGTCTTGTCCTCCCTGATCTTATAAATAATAGGTCAGCGCATCGTCCATACTGCGGTAGATGTGTTTTTCCATTTCAGCCCGTGCGGCCAGCGCATCCCGTGCTTCCAGCGCCGCATAGATCTTTTTATGCTCGCTCTGGGAGTTGAGGGCATAGTCCAACTCGCTCATTTCCACGCCAATGGACAGGCCGTTCCACAGCTCCGAGAGAAGATTGCGCATTTTTTCATTGCCGGAAGCTTCCCAGATCTCAAAATGGAAGGACTGGTTGTAGTCGGCATAGTTCCCCGCCTGACGGTGGGACAAAGCTTCTTCTGCCGTATCCACGCAGTTTTTGATCTTGGACAGGTCGGCATTGTTCTGGCAGCAGAGCATACAGGCGGTGCCTTCCAGCGCAGCGCGCAGCTGGTAGTGCTCCCGGATGGTCCTTTCCGTTACGCCCAGCACAATGGCGCACCTGTTCTGCTTGACTTCCAGCAGACCGTCACGGGCAAGGATCTGAAAGGCCTCCCGCACCGGCGTGACCGACACGCCCAGTTCCTGTGCGGTGTTTTCCAGCGTGAGTTCTGCGCCCTCCGGGATGCTTTTTGAGATAATGGCTTTCCGCAAAGCGGAAGCTACCCGCTCGCGGGCAGGCAGCAGCTTAATGGGTTTCAGTCCCAGCATATTGACTCCTTATCGTTAAAATCAGATGCAGCAGTTCTTCTTCATAGGCGTTCCATGCATCCGGCACATCAGGGGAGCCCTGACGGTCCAGCATCAGCAGCCGGGCAAGGCGGTCGTTCACCGGCTCTGGGCGGGCACTGACTGCAAAGGCAATGTAGGTCTCCTGAATGCTCTCCAGCAGCTTGCGGTGCAGCGGATAGGTGACCGCATTCCGCAGGGTGCGGTGCTGCAGCATCTCATCGCCTGCCAACATAGCATCCTGCGGCAGCGCACGCATGGCCTGCCGTTCCAGCTGCGCACCTAACGCCAAAATCTGGCGCAGGGCATCCTCATTCAAATCAGCAGCTTTTACATGGTTGTTGGGCAAGCGGATGATCAGGCCCTGATATTCAAGGATCATCAAGGCCTCCCGCACCGGCATCCGGGAGACCCCGAGGCTCTCTGCCAGTTCGTTCTGGGTCATTTCCGTGCCCGCCGGGATCTGCCCAGATAAAATGGCCTGCTGCAGGGCTTCCACCACACCGCCGTTTTTCTTCTGGATGCCGATATATTCCATAGAGCCCTCCGTGCAAATGTCTTTTTTATATTGTATCCAATTTTGAAGGGAAAAGCAAGACCTCCTTCAGGACAAACAGAACGATCTGGCAGATTCTCTTTGGCCCTCCTCGCTGTTCCGGCAGGCAGGGATGAATTTTTGGATGCAGAAAACGAGCGGCATCCTCTATGCCGCAAAGCCCTTGACCTTTTTGCCGGTGCGCAGTATACTTTTCATGTAGTTAGCTATGGATAACCTCAAGGAGGTATTACATCATGCAAGACGCATTCTGGGGGATTCTGATCCCCTTTCTGGGCACAAGTCTTGGGGCGGGCTGTGTGTTCTTCTTAAAAAATGCCCTGCGTGACGGCATCCAGCGTGCCCTCACCGGCTTTGCCGCCGGAGTTATGGTGGCGGCATCGGTATGGAGCCTGCTGATCCCGGCCATGGAGCAGGCTGCAGATCTGGGCAGGCTGGCGTTTTTTCCGGCGGCGGTGGGATTCTGGCTGGGCATCCTGTTTTTGCTGCTGCTGGACCATCTCATCCCGCATCTGCACCAGAACAGTTTGCAGGCCGAAGGGCCAAAAAGTCAGCTCCAGCGCACCACCATGATGGTTCTGGCGGTGACGCTGCACAACATCCCGGAAGGTATGGCGGTGGGCGTGGTCTATGCCGGATACCTTGCCGGGACCGCTCAGATCACCGCCGCCGGGGCGCTGGCACTTTCCCTCGGCATTGCCATCCAGAACTTCCCGGAGGGTGCGATCATCTCCATGCCCCTGCGGGCAGAAGGAATGAAAAAAGGCCGGGCGTTCTGGGGCGGAGTGCTGTCCGGCATCGTAGAGCCCATCGGGGCAGTGCTGACGATTCTGGCGGCAGGCATCGTGGTGCCCGCTTTGCCCTATCTGCTCAGCTTTGCCGCCGGAGCCATGCTGTATGTGGTGGTGGAGGAACTGATCCCGGAAATGTCGCAGGGGCAGCACTCCAATGTTGGAACGGTGTTTTTTGCGGTGGGTTTCAGCGTGATGATGGTGCTGGATGTGGCACTGGGGTAACGGTTGTGGGCGTATTAGGTGAAAAGCATAGCTATTTCGAGTTTGGCAGCATAGAAGATCATTTCAAATACCGTCAGGCGGTGATGGAAGCCTACCCCTGCGGCCATTATCCCGTGTTTGAGGGACACGAACGTGAAGTACGATGCGAAAGCCTGAAAATCCAATATGGACTCTGGCTGCAAGGACAAAAAACAGGGTGCGCCCTGAAAAGGACGCACCCTGAAAAAATCTACATATGACAACGGATCGGGGTATCGAATCAAACGGTGCGCTTTCTGCCCAGATAGGCGGCCTTGACCTGCTCATTGGCCAGCAGCTCGGCACCGGTGCCGGAGAGGGTCAGGTTGCCGGTCTCCAGCACATAGGCGTAGTCCGCGACCTTCAGGGCCATATTGGCGTTCTGCTCGTTCAGCAGCACCGTGATGCCCTGCTGATTGACCGTGCGGATGATGTCGAAAATTTCCCGCACGACAATGGGGGCAAGACCAAGGCTCGGCTCATCCAGCATCAGCAGCTTGGGCTTGCTCATCAGTGCCCGGCCTACGGCCAGCATCTGCTGCTCGCCGCCGGAGAGGGTGCCGGCGCTCTGCCAGCTGCGCTCCTTCAGGCGGGGGAACAGGCTGTACACCCACTCGAGGTCTTTTTCGGTCTCGGCCTTGTCCTTGCGCAGGTAGGCACCGATCTTCAGATTTTCAACAACGGTCAGGTCGGCGAACACTCTGCGTCCCTCCGGCGACATGGCGATGCCGCTGGCCACGATCTGGTCGATGGGTTTGCCCAGCACTTCCTGACCGTTCCACAGGATGGAGCCGCTCTGCGCCTTGACAAGGCCGGAGATGGTGCGCATCAGGGTGGATTTGCCTGCACCGTTGGCACCGATCAGGGTGACGATCTTCCCTTCCGGGACGGTCAGCGATACGCCGCGCAGCGCCTGAATGCCGCCGTAAGAAACGTGTAAGTCCTTGATCTCAAGCATCTTCGTCCACCCCCAGATAAGCGTCGATCACGCGCGGGTCGTTCTGCACCTCAGCCGGGGTGCCTTCGGCGATCAGGCGGCCGAAGTCCAGCACATACACGCGGTCGGAAATGTCCATCACCAAGTCCATGTGGTGCTCGATCATAAATACGGTCAGGTCAAAGTCGCTGCGGATGCGGTCGATGAAGGTCGTCAGCTCTTCCGTTTCCTGCGGGTTCATACCGGCGGCAGGCTCATCCAGAAGCAGGAGCTTCGGCTCGGTGGCGAGTGCACGGGCGATCTCGACCCGGCGCTGCAGGCCGTAGGGCAGGCCGGTGGCCAGCTCGTCGCGGACGTCTTGCAGGCCCAGCACATGCAAAAGATGCTCGCATTCTTCCCGCTGGCGCTTTTCCTCGTCGGCATTCAGCCGGAAGGTGGCGCTCAGCAGGTTGGCGGAGCAGCGGCAGTGTTTGGCGATGAGCACATTCTCGAAGACGGTCTGGCTCTTCCACAGGCGGATGTTCTGGAAGGTGCGGGCAATGCCCATCCGGGTGATCTTGTCCGGCGTCGGCGCGATGATGTGGGAGTAGGTCCCCGCGTTCTGCCCCTTATAAAGCTTTTTCATCTTACCGTGGGGCGTGTTCTCGATGATCTTGCGTCCCTCGAACCAGACAGCGCCGTTCGTGGGCGCATACACACCGGTGACGACATTGAAGGCGGTGGTCTTGCCCGCGCCGTTGGGGCCGATCAGGGAGACGATCTGGCCCTTGTCTACTTTCAGGTTCAGATTGTCTACTGCCACCACGCCGCCAAATTGCATGGTGGCGTTTTCAATGGTCAATACATTTTCACTCATTTGGAACGCACCTCCTTTTTGGCAGCCTTTGCAGCGGATGCAGGCCTTTTCTGGAACAGCTCGCGGTCGCCCATGATGCCCTTGCGGAAGAACAGCACCACAGCCATAATGATGATGCTGAACACCACCATGCGGAAGCCGGAGCGGAGCAGCGGCAGGCGGAAGCCGCCAAGGTAGGTCTCATTGTCGAGGAAGCGCAGCAGCCACTCCGAGCTTGCAATGAACAGGAAGGACGCGATCACAGAGCCGGACACAGAGCCGATGCCGCCGATGACCACGATGAGCAGGATCTCGTAGGTCATGCTGGATTTGAAGGTGGTCGCCTGCACGCTGGCCTGATACATGGCCAGCATCGCGCCGGAGATGCCCGCGAAGAAGCTGCTGATGATGAAGCTCATCCGCTTGTGGCTGGCGAGGTTGATGCCCATAGCCTCTGCGGCGATCTCATCGTCGCGGATGGCCTTGAACGCACGGCCATAGGTGGAGTTGATGAGCAGCAGGATGACCGCGATGCAGGCACCCGAGAAGAGGAAGGGCATGACCGTCTCCAGATGCAGGGTGATGCCGCCCAGCGGGATGGAGAAGCTGGAAAAGCTGGTGAAGCCGTACAGCAGGTTGGAGCCGTTGGTCAGGGGACCGAAGCCCTCGTACACCACGGCGGCGCGGATGATCTCCGCAAAGCCCAGCGTGGCAATGGCGAGGTAGTCGCTCTTCAGCTTCAGCACCGGCAGACCGATGAGGAAGGCGAACAGCGCAGCGACGAAACCCGCCAGCAGCAGACAGAAGATGACGCCCAGCAGCAGGCCCAGCCCGCCCAGAGGCTTTGAGAGCAGCTCCGGGATGGAAAAGCCGAGGCCGCCGTTGGAATAGCGCTGATAGATGGATTTCTGGGAGGCGGCAGGGATGGTCAGGATGGCATAGGCGTAAGCGCCCAGCAGCATGAAGCCCGCCTGACCCAGACTGAACAGGCCGGTAAAGCCGTTCAGCAGGTTCATGGAGACGGCCACCAGTGCATAGATGGCACCCTTGCGCAGGACGGTGAGCAGCATGGAGGGCACAAAGCTCAGGTTATCCAGCGCCAGCAGGACAGCCAGCAGGGCGATGAGCGCCAGCGCGGCCCGGAGATAGATGCGTTTTTTCTCTTGTTTCATGGTCGTCACACTTTCTCGGTCAGGTTCTCGCTGAACAGGCCGGTGGGCTTGACCGCCAGCACCACGATGAGCAGCGCAAACGTGAAGGCGTCGCTGAAGGTGGTCGCGCCTGCGCCCTTGATGAGGCTCTCGCAGATGCCGATGATGAATCCGCCGATCACAGCGCCCGGGATGGAGCCGATGCCGCCGAACACTGCCGCCACAAAGGCCTTCAGGCCGGGCATGGCGCCCACGGTGGGGGTGACAGCCGTGTAGTTGGAGAAGTACATCATGGAGCCGATGGCAGCAAGGAAGCTGCCTACGGCAAAGGTAAAGCTGATGACATTGTTGATCTTGATGCCCATGAGCTGTGCTGTCTCAAAATCGCGGGAGGCGGCCCGCATGGCCATGCCGATCTTGGTCTTCTGAATCAGGGTGACGAGGATGGCGACTAGGATCACAACGAGGAAGGGGGTCACGACGGTGACGCGCTTGGTCTGGCAGCCCAGCACGGTGACGGTGTCGCTGATCCAAGGCAGAGCCGGGTACTGCTTGGCCAGACCGCCGGTGACGTACCACATCAGGTTCTGCAAAAGGTAGGACATACCGATGGCGGAGATCATGACCGACATCCGGGGCGCTGTGCGCAGGGGCTTGTAAGCGATCTTTTCCACGGCGATGCCCAGCAGCACCGTGGCTGCGACGACCAGCGGGATGGAGATCGTCAGCGGCAGCGAAGCCGTGGCATAGACCATCAGAAAACCGGCGACGGTAAAAATATCGCCGTGGGCAAAGTTGATGAGGCGCAGGATGCCGTAGACCATCGTGTAGCCGATGGCGATCAGTGCATACTGGCCGCCCACCGAGATGCCTGCCAGCAGGTAGGGCAGGACTTTTGCTGCCATAAGGGGGACCCTCCATTTCTTACAACAGGTTTCACA
>CAKTCY010000076.1 GCA_934540955.1 uncultured Faecalibacterium sp. | reverse complement strand
GCAAGGACGTTGACTTCCCTGCCGTGCTGAGCAAGGCCGCCGCGCTGCGCGAGCAGTACAACGTCACCGTGCTGCCGCAGGGCAAAAAGCTGGGCAAGCAGCTGGGTCAGCTGGAAGCCGCAGGCTTTGCAGGCGCAGCCTTTATGGACAAGGACGAGGTAAAGATCTTCGCCCAGCAGTAAGCTGAGCTCCTGACGATTTCAAATTTTGCGGCTCAGAAATGTCTGCGGACGCTTCTGAGCCACTTTTTTCAACCGTCACAACACTAAAAAAGCAGCCCCGCCGGAGCACTCCGGCGGGGCTGCTTTTTTTACGTAACAATGTATTTTAGAACTCGATCTTGCTCTCGATGTAGCTCTTCAGCTCGCTGACGGGCATACGCACCTGCTCCATGGTGTCGCGGTCACGGACGGTGACGCAGTTGTCGGCAGCAATGCCCTTGGCCTCGTCGCCCACGGTGTCAAAGTCCACGGTGATGCAGAACGGGGTGCCGATCTCGTCCTCGCGGCGGTAACGCTTGCCGATGGAACCGGTATCGTCGTAATCCACCATGAAGTACTTGCTCAGCTCGTTGCGGATCTCCATGGCCTTCTCGCCCAGCTTCTTGCTCAGGGGCAGCACGGCGCACTTGTAGGGAGCCAGAGCCGGATGCAGACGCAGCACGGTGCGGACATCCTCCTTGCCCTTGCTGTCGGTCAGGTGCTCCTCGTCGTAGGCCTCGCACAGGAAGGCCAGCGCCACACGGTCGCAGCCCAGAGAGGGCTCGATGACGTAGGGGATGTAGTGCTCGTTGGTCTCGCTGTCGAAGTACTCCAAGCTCTTGCCGGAGGCCTCCTGATGGCGGGTCAGGTCGTAGTTGGTACGGTCTGCAATGCCCCACAGCTCGCCCCAGTCGGTGAACGGGAAGGCGTACTCGATATCGGTGGTAGCGCGGCTGTAGAAGGCCAGCTCTGCGGGCTCGTGGTCACGCAGGCGCAGGTGCTCCTTCTTGATGCCAAGGCTCAGCAGCCAGTTCTCGCAGTAGTCCTTCCAGTAAGCGAACCAGTCCAGATCGGTGCCGGGCTTGCAGAAGAACTCGCACTCCATCTGCTCGAACTCGCGGGTGCGGAAGGTGAAGTTGCCCGGGGTGATCTCGTTGCGGAAGGCCTTGCCCACCTGACACACGCCGAAGGGCAGCTTGCGGCGGGTGGTGCGCTGGATGTTGGCAAAGTTGACAAAGATGCCCTGTGCGGTCTCGGGACGCAGATAGCAGGTGGAAGAGCTGTCCTCGGTAACGCCGATGGCGGTCTTGAACATCAGGTTGAACTTGCGGATGGGGGTGAAGTCATGCTTGCCGCAGACGGGGCAGACGATGTCCTCATGCTCTGCGATGAAGGCATCCATCTCGTCAAAGCTCATGGCGTCCACGTTCACCTCGGGGTGCTCCTCACCGATCAGCTTGTCGGCGCGGTGGCGTGCCTTGCAGGCGCGGCAGTCCAGCAGGGGGTCCGAGAAGCTGGACACATGGCCGGTGGTCACCCAAGTCTGGGGGTTCATGATGATGGCAGCATCCAAACCCACGTTATAGGGGCTTTCCTGCACAAACTTTTTCAGCCATGCCTTTTTGACGTTGTTCTTGAACTCCACGCCAAGGGGGCCGTAGTCCCAGCTGTTGGCCAGACCGCCGTAGATCTCGGAACCGGGGAACACATAACCACGGTTCTTGCAAAGATTGACGATCATGTCAAGGGTCTTTTCGCTCTGTTCCATTGTAGTACATCCTTTCCGTCCGCGGCTGGTTTGCCGTGTCGTATCGTGTTGTGTTCCGGCGGCTTTCCCCACCGCCGGGCGTGCTTGCGGCTTGCGCAAGCACAGTATATTTACTGTACCATGTTTTGCCCCGCTTGTAAAGCCCGGCAAACAGTTCAGCTGCGCTCTGTCAGATATTTTGCCAGCAGGCGGTACAGGGTATCCGGGTCGATGGGCTTGGGCAGGTGCTCGTTCATACCGGCCTGCAGCGCTTTCAGGCGATCCTCCGCAAAGGCGTTTGCCGTCATAGCAAAGGTGGGAATGCTCTTTGCATCCGGGCGGTCCATGGCACGGATGACGCGGGTGGCCTCGTGGCCGTCCCGCACCGGCATCATCACGTCCATCAGAATGGCGTCAAAGCCGCCCACCGGCGCGGCTGCAAAGGCCTCCACCGCCTGCTGTCCGTCGGCGGCCTTGGTCACCTTTATGCCCACCTCGTTCAGCAAAAACTCCATGATCTCCATGTTCAGGGCGTTGTCCTCGGCCAGCAGCACCCGCCGCCCACGCAGCACGGTAAGGTCTGTCTGCTGCTGCTCCGGCTCTGCGGCCTCGGTATTATCAACGGCAAAGGGCAGGGTGATGGTGTAGGTGGTGCCCACGCCCTGCTTGCTTTCCACCCCGATGGTGCCGCCCATCTTATCCACAAGGCTTTTGGTGATGGACATTCCAAGGCCGGTGCCGCCGTATACCGAGCGTGCCCCGGCGTTCTCCTGCGTAAAGGGCTCGAACATCCGCTTCTGGAACTCCTCGCTCATGCCGATGCCGGTATCTGCGCAGACAAAGCAGATCTGCACCTTGTCCCCGGTGCTGCTCAGCTCAAAGCAGTCCAGCATCACCTGCCCCTTATCTCGGTTATACTTGATGGCGTTGCTGAGCACATTCATCAGCAGCCGCTTGACGTGCAGCGGGCTGCCCACCAGCCGGGGATGCGGCAGCCTGCCGTATTCCCGGTGTAGCACGATGCCGCGCTCTGCCGCCTGCTTTTCCAGCACGTCTGTGACCTCGTGCATCAGCTCGGGCAGATCAAAGGGCACGCTCTCCAGCACCACCTCGCCGGATTCCAGCTTGCCCATATCCAGCACCTCGTTCACCAGCTCCAGCAGCAGGGTGGAGGCCTCCCAGATCTTTTTGCGGCAGTCGGCCTGCCGTGCCATATCCTCCGGGCAGCGGTCGCCGATCTCCACCATGCCCCGGATGCCGTTGATGGGGGTGCGGATATCGTGGCTCATGCGCTGCAAAAACTCGGTCTTGGCAATGTTTGCGCTCTCTGCCTTCAGCGCAGCCGCCTTGAGGGTCTTTTGGTACTCCTGCTCCCGGCGCAGCTGCTGCTCCCGGTAGCGCTGGTCGGTCTTGCCGCGCAGCAATTGCAGCAAAAACAGAAGGACCATGTAGGTAAAGGCGGCCATGCTCACATTGCGCATGGCAGAGACATATACCTCCTGCTCCGGGCGGTAGACATAGATATAAAAGCTGCGCCCCTGCCCCACGATGCCGTAGGCGTACTGCTGCCCGGTGGTGCTGTGCACATGGATCATGCCGCCATCGGTGCTGCGCACTTTTAAGGCAGAAAGGGTGGGGTTTTCGTCTACTGTGGTATCCAGCAGAGAGGGGTCGTTGCTGGCCACGATGCGGTCGCCCCGGGTCACCACGATGGTGCCGTCCACAGCGGGGTTATAGCCCTGCACGCAGTTCTGGTAGGAAAGGCTGTAGTTGCGCACATATTCCGCCGTGGTGCGGTAGTACACCACAAGCACCCCTTCCCCGTCCTTCCGGGCGCAGGCTGCGGTGTCCACATAGGAGCCATCCTCATTTTCCGTCCGCCCGGCGTAGACCTGCTCCGGGTGGTCGGCCACGGTCAGCACGATAGAACCGGCCAGCTGCGCTTCCATCTCTTCCCGGACCTGCGGGTCAGCCGTCCGGCCATCCTGTGAGGCTGCGCACAAAATTTTGCCCTCTGTTGAAAGCACCAGTGCGCCGCTGAGGGTATAGTCCTGCAGATATTCCGCCATAGCGGCATCGTCCAGCACCCGCTTGGGGTTCTCCTGCTGGTCCCGGGCGATCTCGCTACACAGATGCTGGGCGTTTTCTATCATCCGCATCAGGCTTTTGGTCTCGGAGGCAAGGTTCAGGTTGTCGTAACCGGTGCACTGCTCCTTAACGTAGTTGATGGTATCCTCAAACTGTTTTTCTGCATTTTGCAGGTCGCTGTGCGCCGAAAAGATCAGCACGCCGCCCAGCATCAGCAGCCCCGCAAGCACACACACCAAGGCGAACTGCCTTCGGCTGAAAGCGCTCTGGCTCTTTTCCATTCCGTCATGCATGGGTGCTGTCCTCCAGTCCATCCAGATAGTGCCCGGGGTCGTCCAGATAACGGCTCACGATCTGCCGGACGGTACCGTCTGCCAGCATCTCCTGAAAAACCTCCGTCAGCTGCTGCGGCAGATCATCGCTGCGGTCTTTGGCAAAGGCCACACCCAGCCGCGCCGTCATCAGCGGCTCAGGCAGAATGCGGTACTCTGCGCTGTAATCCTTCATGAACTGCCGGATGGCGCTTTCGTGGGCGGCTAAAGCATCCGCATAGCCCTTGATCAGGGTGGTGTAGAGCAGATCCCGGTTTTGCAGGGAATAAAGCCTGCGCAGCCGGGGCAGACCGTTCTGCTCTGCGTTCAAAAACAGTTCCTCCGGCTTTGTGGTGGACTGCACCGCAACCACCTTGTCGGTCAGATCCTGCAGGGTGTAGATATCGCTGTCTGTGCGCACCGCCACCACCTGACGGCTGTACATATAAGGCCCCGCCCAGTGGTATTCCTCCTCGCGGCCATCCATGGAAAAGCTGCCCCAGATGCAGTCGATGGTGCCGTTTTCCACCAGTTCCTTCTTCTTTTCCCAGTCGATGGTCACAAATTTCACCCGGTAGCCCAGCCGCCCGAACGCCTCGGTGGCCAGTTCCACGTCAATACCGGTGGGTGCACCGTCCGTGCCCATATAGTTGAAAGGCGGATAGTTATCGCTGCCCACCACGATGACCGGCATTGCTGCCGTATAGCTGTCGGCTTGTCCGGTGCGCCCGCAGCTGCAAAGCAGCGCCGCGCACATTGCCAGCACCAGCAGACAGGCCGCCAGCCGCAGTCCTCTTCTGTGTTTTTTCATGGTTTTTCCATCCTGTGTTTTTTGCTGTATTTTTGCAGCAAATCGCTCCATGTTATCAGTATAATAAAAACTGTTCCAAAAGAAAAGCCAAAAATTACTTTTCCGACAGGTTTTACACGTTTTTGCAAAAAGAGCTCCCGGAGCGCCTGCAAACGCTCCGGGAGCCGAAAAAGCCACTTTACTTATGGTACTTCATGCCCGCATTGATGGTGCAGGCGCGGTAGATCTGCTCGGTGAGCACCAGCCGCGCCAGCTGATGGGGCATGGTGATGCGCCCCATGCTGAACTTGAGGGCAGCGGCCTTTTTCACCTCGTCGGACAGGCCGTGGGACGAGCCGATAACAAAGGCCACATCCCCTGCCCCGCTGCCGGCGCGTTGCGCCAGAAACTGCGCCAACTCGTCGGAGGAGATCTGCTTGCCCTCGATGCACATGGCCACGATGGCAGCACCCTTGCGCACATTGGAAAGGATGGCCTTCCCCTCCTTATCCAGCGCCTTTTTCACCACGGCATCCGAGGCGTTTTTCTCCTCGATCTTTTCCTCCGGCAGCTCAATGATGCGGAAGGCGGCAAAGGCCGCCAGACGCTTCTGGTACTCTGCCACGCCCTCGGCAAAATATTTGGCGTTCAGCTTGCCCACACAGATCAGGTCGATATTTTGCATGACTGCTTCCTCTTTTCAGGATAAACGATTTAAACTTGTCTCCGCTTCGCTCTGACAATAACAGCGGAAAATTTTTTATAATTTGTAACTCCGAAACGACTGCGGTCGTTTCGGAGTTACTTTTTCACGGGAGGGGACTTTTCGGAAAGGCGGCGGGGAGTTTCCTGAGCAAATTCCGGCGAAGTGGGGCCCCGGTGCGCAGCACTGGGGCGGAACAGGGGGTTCCGGACTCATTTGCGAAGGAAAGCTCCCCGCTGCCTACCAATCAAAGCAGGCTCATCTGCTCGCCCTCGTCCTCGGCGCGGATCAGTGCACCGGTGGCGGGCAGGCTGCGCACGCGGTAGCGGTGGGGGTTGGCCAACTCCAGCGTATCCGCCGGCACCACCGAGGCGATGGTCTGGTTCTTTTTCAGGGTGACCACCGCCACGCCCTGACTGTCGCGGGTGGTCTTGGCGGCAATTTGCGCCGTGCCCACCAGCAGCATCCGGCTGGCGCTGGTGCGGATGGCAAGCTCGGTCTCCTCCGGCAGGTAGAGCATCATGGCAAGCGGCTCCTTGTCGCTGTAAGCCTTCAGCAGCTTGCGGCGGTTCTGCTTGGTGGCGTAGGAGCTGAGCGGGATTTTCGCGCACCTGCCGCTGGCAAAGAAGAACAGCATAAAGCCGCTGTAATCGCCGGTGATGACCATGCTCAGCACGTTTTCGCCCTCGTCCATGCCCAGCCGTCCCGGGATGAAGATGCCCATCTGGGCCACCTTGCCGTCCTCCAGCTCCGCCAGACGCACCTTGTACACCTGCTGCTTGTCCGTAAAGAACAGCGCCTCCACGTTGTTGCGAGTCTCCAACTGCTGGATGATCTCGTCGCCCTCCTTCAGCTTGTGAGCACCGGCGGTGCGCAGGCTCTGGGGCGGGATCTTTTTAAAGTAGCCCTCCCGGGTAAAGAACACGGTCACCGGGTAGTCCGGCACAGCTTCTTCCTCGGCGGCGGTGTCCTCTTCGGGCAAGTCGTACAAGATCTCGCTGCAGCGGGGCTTTCCGTATTTTTTCGCTACATCGTTCAGTTCATTGATGATGATGCGGCGGATGCGGGCAGGCTTTGCCAGCACATCGTTCAGGTCAGCAATGTCCTTTTCCAGCTGCTCGATCTCACCGGTGCGCTTGAGGATGTATTCCCGGTTCAGATGGCGCAGCTTGATCTCTGCCACATAGTCTGCCTGCACCTCGTCAATGCCAAAGCCGATCATCAGGTTGGGCACCACCTCGGTCTCCTCCTCGGTGGTGCGGATGATGCGGATGGCCTTGTCGATATCCAGCAAAATGGCGGCAAGACCCTGCAAAAGGTGCAGCCGCTTTTCCTTGCCGTGCAGGTCGTAGTAGGTGCGGCGGCGCACGCACTCGACACGGAAGGCCGTCCACTCCTTCAAAATCTCCCGCACGCCCATGACCCGGGGCTGACCGGACACCAGAATGTTGAAGTTGCAGCTGAAGCTGTCCTCCAGCGGGGTGGCCTTGAACAGCTTTGCCATCAGCTTGTCGGCATCCACGCCGCGCTTGAGGTCCAGCGTCAGCTTCAGGCCGTTCAGGTCGGTCTCATCGCGCATATCGCTGATTTCCTTGACCTTGCCGGTCTTGACCAGCTCTGCGATCTTGTCCATGATGGCCTCCACCGTGGTGGTGGGCGGGATCTGGGTCACCTCGATCATGTTTTCGCCGGGCACCACGTTGTAGCGGGCGCGCACCTTCACGCTGCCGCGGCCATTCTCGTAAATTTCACGCATCTGCGCTTCATCGTACAGGATCTGGCCGCCGCCCACAAAGTCCGGGGCAGGCATGGTGGTGGAGATATCGTGGTGTTCGTCCTTCATCAGGGCCACGGTGGTGGCGCACAGCTCTGCCAGATTGAAGGAGCAGATGTTGCAGGCCATGCCCACCGCGATGCCCAGCGTGTTGTTGGCCAGAATGGTGGGGAAGGTGACCGGCAGCAGGGTGGGCTCGGTGGTGGTGCTGTCGTAGTTGGGCACAAAGTCCACGGTCTCCTTGTCGATATCCCGGAACAGCTCCTCGCACACGCCTTCCAGCTTTGCCTCGGTGTAACGGGCAGCAGCGCAGGACATATCCCGGCTGTAGGCCTTGCCGAAGTTGCCCTTGCTGTCCACAAAGGGCACCAGCAGGCTCTCGTTGCCGCGGCCCATGCGCACCATGGTGTCGTAGATGGCGGCATCGCCGTGGGGGTTCAGGTGCATGGTGCTGCCCACGATGTTGGCAGACTTGGTGCGTGCGCCCTTGAGCAGACCCATCTCGTACATGGTGTACAGCAGCTTGCGGTGCGCCGGCTTGAAGCCGTCGATCTCCGGCAAAGCGCGGCTGACGATAACGCTCATGGCGTAGGGCATATAGTTGGTTTCCAGCGTGCGGGTAATGGGGTCCTCCAGCACGCTGCCTGCGTTTAAAATTTCAACGCCGTCGCCTAACTGCGGGCGCACCGGCTTTAAGGTTTTCTTGGTCGATTTTTTTGCCATTACAGTTCCTCTCCATAGGGAAAAACCCTCTCAGTC
>CAKTCY010000075.1 GCA_934540955.1 uncultured Faecalibacterium sp. | reverse complement strand
TGCTGGACGAAGCCTTCAGCAAGATGACCAGCGACCGCATCCGCCCCATGATGGAGCTGTTCCGCCGGCTGCAATTGCAGGTGCTGCTCATCTCCACTGTGGAAAAGAGCACCGCCATCCAGCCCTACTGCGACATCACCTACTCCATCGTCCGCCACGGCGACGCTAACGCCATCGCGCCCTTTGTCCGCCTTGCGACGGAGTGATGCAAAACCGGGCTTGACATAAAAAATAAACTTTGTTATACTGTTTTTCGCTCATCGGAGGGCTGTTTCAACGTAATTGAAAGGCCGGATAAGATGTCACCGTTCGTGCTTCCCGGAGGCTGTGGGCACCGTAGTGCCGCAGCAGAAGAGGGAATGCACCGGAGCGGTGGTTCTTATCCGGCCTTTTTGTATGTGCAGAGTTCAAAAAAGGAGGAGTTATGCCAAAGAAAACCATCCAATTGTCCGATCATTTCAACTATTCCCGCCTGCTGCGGTTCGTGCTGCCCTGCATCGGCACCATGCTGTTCACCTCCATCTATGGCATCGTGGACGGCCTGTGCGTCTCCAACTTTGTGGGCAAAACGGCCTTTGCGGCGGTCAACCTCATCATGCCGCTGCCACAGCTGCTGGGCACCATCGGTTTTATGCTGGGCACCGGCGGCAGCGCCATCGTAGGCATCACGCTGGGCGAGGGCGACCGGAAAAAAGCCGACCACTATTTTTCCATGTTTATGTGGGCAGCGCTTATCTCGGCCGGTGTGCTGTCCGTGCTGGGCATCCTGTTCCTACGGCCGGTCGCCGTGCTGCTGGGCGCAAAGGGCGAACTGCTGGACTACGCCGTGCGCTACGGGCGCATCCTGATGCTGGCGCTGCCGGGCTTCGCTTTGCAGAATCTATTCCAGAGCTTTTTCGTCACCGCCGAAAAGCCGCATCTGGGCTTCTGGTTCACCGTAGGTGCAGGCTGCACCAACATGGTGCTGGACGTGGTAATGGTGGGCATGCTGCACTGGGGCGTGGAGGGCGCTGCCCTTGCCACCCTTATCAGCCAGCTGGTGGGCGGCGTGCTGCCGGTGTTTTATTTTATCAGCCACAACAACACCAGCTGTCTGCACCTGTGCAGAACGCAGTTTTACGGCCGCGTGCTGTGGGATGCCTGCATCAACGGCTCTTCCGAGCTGATGACCAGCCTTTCCATGTCGCTGGTCAATATCCTGTATAACTTCCAGCTGCTGCGGCTGATCGGGGAAAACGGCGTGGCGGCTTACGGCGTCATCATGTATGCCGCTTTCCTGTTCGTGGCCGTGTTCGTGGGCTATGCGGTGGGCAGCGCACCCATCGTCAGCTTTCATTACGGTGCCCGCAACCATGCCGAGGTGCACAATCTCTACCAGAAGAGCCTGCGCCTCATCGCCGTGGTGTCTGTGAGCATGACGGCGGCGTCCATGGTGATCATTCCCCATGTGGCGCGCATCTTTGTGGGCTACGACGCCCAGCTGCTGGCGCTGACCAGCCGCGCGTTCCGGCTGTATGCGCTGTGCTTCCTCATCAAGGGCTTCAACATCTATGCGTCCTCCTTCTTCACGGCGCTGGGCGACGGCGTGACAAGCGCCCTCATCTCCTTTCTGCGCACGTTTCTGTTCCAGATGGCCGCACTGCTCCTCCTGCCCGCCCTCTGGGGTCTTGACGGTGTGTGGCTGGCGGTCACCGCCGCCGAGCTTGCCACGCTGGCAGTGACCGTGTATATGTTCGTGACAAAGGATCAGAAATTCCATTACCGTCATAGTTGACGCGCCATAAAAGAAAAGCCGCCGGGGCTCCGGCGGCTTTTCTTATTCAAAGGTATACTCCACCAGCTGGCAGTTTTTGATGCCCGCAGCGGCGTATTCCTCGTTGGTCATGTCGTAAAAATAGGAGTGCACCACCCGGGCGATGCCGTTGTGTGCTACCAGCAGGTAGGTCTTGCCGGTGTCGGCCTTCAGCTCGTCCAGCAGGTTGTAGATGCGCTGCGCCAGCTGCATCATGCTTTCGCCGCCCACATAGCGGTCGGCAAAGTGGGTCTTGGAGCGGCGAAACTCCGCACCGTCCCGGGGTGTGCCCTCGTACTTGCCGAAGCACTGCTCCCGCAGGCGTGGCTCGCAGCGGGCGGGCAGACCGGTAGCGGCGGCAATGGCCTTTGCGGTGTCGGCGGCGCGGGAAAGGGGAGAGTACAGAATTTCGTCAATGTGCAGGCCGCTGTCCCGGACAAGCTCGCCCAGCTGCCGCGCCTGCTGCTGCCCGCGGGCGGTCAGCGGGCTGTCGGTCATGCCGCAGATCTTATTTTCCACGTTCCATACCGTCTCGCCGTGGCGGGTGAAATAGATATTGTGCATAAAATTACTCCTTACAGCTTGTGCAGGGTGCCGTCCGGCAGCAGACAGACGGCGTCCCCCTCGTCGATGCCCAGACGGGTCAGCTCCTTGTCCGGGTAGGGCAGGATGCGGGCAGTCCCGGCGGCATCGGTCAGGGTCACATCGCACAGCACCGGCTGCCCGGCGGGCAGCTCCTCGCAGCCGTACAGCTGCTCGTCAATGCGCAGCACGCGGTATTCCGGCATGGTACAGCCCCTCCTTTGTGTTTTTCCTTATTATATAGCACCCGGGGGCTTTGGTGCAAGGGGGGATGTAACCCTCTCAGTCACGCCTGACGGCGTGCCAGCTCCCCCGAAAGGGGGAGCTCTATTCGCACTGACCGGAAGATGGCAAAAAGCTCCCCCTTCGGGGGAGCTGGACGCGACCAACGGGAGCGGACTGAGAGGGTTTGTTCTCCCCCGCTTGACAGCAGCGCTGGAAAATTGTTACAATATGGTTACGACTGCAAACAATGCGGAGGGGTTCATGAATATTACGGAACTGCGGTATCTGGTAGCCATCATGAAATGGGGGTCGGTGTCGGCGGCGGCAAAGCAGCTGTACGCGGCGCAGCCCAATGTCAGCAAGGCACTGAAGAACTTGGAAGAGGAATACGGGTTGCGCATTTTTGAGCGCTCCTCCACTGGCATGATCCCTACCGAGCAGGGCAAGCGGTTCATCCGGCAGGCGCAGCGGGTGCTGCAGCAGGTGGATGAGCTGGCGCAGGAGGCGCACCAGCAGCGCAGCTGCGCCGAGCTGCGGGTGGTGCTGACCCATGCCACCTACGCCTCCTATGCGGCGGTGGACTTTTTGCAGCAGGCCGCCCGCAGCGAGCAGCTGCGGGTGCATATCCGGGAGAGCGGCGCTATTGAAGCCTTGGACTTTGTGCTGCGGCAGGGCTACCACATGGCGCTGCTGCGCTACGCCGCCGAGGACGAGGACTACTACCGCCGCTACTGCCAGCGCCACGGTCTGCGGCAGGAGCCCATCATGGAGTTTTCCTACCTGCTGCTCACCAGTCAGGACAGCCCGCTGGCGCGGCGGCAGGTGCAGAATCTTGACGAGCTGAACGACTACATCGAGGTGCTGCACGGCGACACCCATCTGCCCGGGGAGGAGAGCACCGTTTCCCGCTGGCAGGCAAACCCCAACCGCCGCATCCATGTGTACGAGCGGTGCAGCCAGTTCTCCATTCTGCAAAACCTGCCCACGGCCTATATGTGGTCGTCCCCCATGCCGCAGCGCGCACTGGAGCAGTATCATCTGGCGCTGCATAATTGCCCGGCGCAGAAGCAGCAGATGCGGGACGTGCTGGTGTACCCGGAGCGGGAGCCCCTGCAGCCGGAGGAGCAGCTGTTTGTGCAGTTGCTGCACAAACAGGCGGATGCCACCATCAAGGACAGCGGGTGGAAGAAGATTTAAAATGCCCTCCGCGTTGCTCTGGGCATCAATAGCGGAAGAATTATTTTTATTTTCGGGCTAGCGGAGCGTCTGCGGACGCTCCGCTAGCCCATTTTCACGGGAGGGGTCGTAAAGGCAAACGGCAGCTGCCGCGCTTGTTTCCTGCGGAAACAGTCGCGCGGCGGGGTTACCCCTTCCGTCATCGCCTGCGGCGATGCCACCTTCCCCAAGGGGACGGCTTTAGTGGTGGCGGGAAACTTTGCGGCAGCGCTGAAAAGCTCCCCCTTCGGGGGAGCTGGCATCGCGCAGCGATGACTGAGAGGGTCAGCCGTCCCCTTGGGGAAGGTGGCTGCGACCAACGGGAGCAGACGGAAGGGGTGCCCCGCCTGAGAGGGTAATCTTTCGTCCCAAATCCCACGTTTTGGGGAGAAAATCGTAAACGATTAAGCAAAGTGCACAAAAAGGCGGCGCAAAGTTTGGCGGGCACGGCTCTGACCGTTCCCGGGAGAAAGAACTTGAGAAACAACAAAACAAATTTAAACGCACCATCACTGCAAAATGAAAGTTTGTGCAAACAAATAAAATAAGCGGTCATATACTTTTTGATATAGGAACTATACCCAAAAAATATTAACACAATTATGAAAAAGGTGTTAACATGAAGCCAGAGATCGGTCATAGCCGCAGTATGGCATAAGCTGCCGGCGGCTGAAATTCAAAAGGAGGTTTCTGGTATGATTAGTTTCTTACTGTGTCTGGCGCTTCTGATCGTAGGCTACTTTGTCTATGGTAAGATCGTGGACAACACGTTCGGACCGGACGACCGCGAAACTCCTGCTGTGCGCATCAACGATGGCGTTGACTACGTTGTGATGCCCCAGTGGAAGCTGTTCCTCGTCCAGCTGCTGAACATTGCAGGTCTGGGCCCCATCTTTGGTGCACTGCAGGGTGCTCTGTGGGGTCCCGTGGTGTTCCTGTGGATCACCTTCGGCACCATCTTTGCCGGCGGCGTACATGACTACTTCTCCGGCATGATGAGCGAGCGCAACGACGGCGCTTCCATCGCTGAGGTCACCGGCCGCTATCTGGGCCCTGTGATGCAGACCATCATGCGTGTGTTCTCTGTGGTGCTGCTGATCATGGTCGGTACCGTGTTCGCTGTCGGCCCCGCAGGCCTGATCGTTACCCTGTGCAAGAACGGCGGTATGTCCGGTGTGATGACCACCACCCTGTTCTGGCTGATCATCATTCTGGTGTACTACTTCATCGCAACCTTTATCTCCATTGATGCCATCATCGGTAAGATCTACCCCCTGTTCGGCATCTGCCTGATCATCATGGCTGTGGGCGTTATCTTTGGTATCTTCACCAACCCCGCCTACACCATCCCCGAGATCTGGGCAAACTTCAGCAATATGCACCCCTCCAACACTCCTATCTGGAGCTTCATGTTCATCACCGTTGCCTGTGGTGCTATCTCCGGCTTCCACTCCACCCAGTCGCCTCTGATGGCTCGCTGTATGAAGAGTGAGAAGCAGGGTCACTTCGTATTCTACGGTGCAATGGTCAGCGAGGGCATCATCGCTCTGATCTGGGCTGCTGCCGGCTGCGCACTGTACACCATCACCGATGGCAAGATGGTCGGTCTGGCCGAGGCTCTGGCTGCCGGTCAGTCTGCCGCTATCTACGACGTCTGCCTCAAGACCATGGGTAAGGTTGGCGTGGCACTGGCTATGATCGGTGTCGTTATCTGCCCCATCACCTCTGGTGATACCGCCTTCCGTTCCGCTCGTCTGACCCTGTCCGACTGGCTCAAGATCGATCAGGACAGCTACGCAAACCGCCTGAAGCTCTGCATCCCCGTGCTGGGCGTTGGTGCCTTCCTTGGCATCGGCAACGCACTGGGCTTCATCAACTACACCGTCATCTGGCGTTACTTCAGCTGGACCAACCAGACGCTGGCTATGATCGTCCTGTGGGCTGCTTCCATGTACCTGTTCAAGGAGAAGAAGAACTTCTGGATCACCGCCGTGCCTGCTACCTTCATGAGCGCTGTGTCTAGCACCTACTTCGTGCTGGCTCCCGAGTGCCTGGGCAAGATGATCAACACCTATGCGGACGGCAAGCTGGTGGCTTACAACACCGCCGTTGCTTACCCCATCGGCATCGTCTTTGCCATCGCAATGCTGGCTCTGTTCCTCCATGCTACCAAGAAGCATACCGCTTCCAAGGCATAAGGAACTGACGGCTCAGTTTCTCCATAAGGTTCCTGCGCCCGCCGCTGCCTGACCGTACAGCGGCGGGCGCTGTTTTTAAAAATCAAGGCTTGCAATTGCCCCTGCCCCGTGGGAAAATAGGGGCGTAGAATTTAAAGCAAAGAAGGGAACTACCCATGATTTTCAAACCCGCACAGCTGGGCATGGCAAAGCTTGACCCGCAGGAGCTGGAGGCAGACAAAAAAGCCTGCCGGAAGATCGGCCCCTGCGGCGTGGGCAAAAAGGCGCTGTACCTGAACAGCTTTTACATCGACCGCCGCTATTATCTGCCTTACAGCAGCATCACCCGGGTGTTCAAGCGGGTGGCTATGAGCTCCGGCGGCTTTTCCGGCAAGGGCGTGTTTGCCTCCATGGCGTATCTGGTGGTGGAGTACGACGGCGGCAAGCAGAAGCAGTGCAACTTCAAGGACGAGCGGGATGTGGACGCCCTGCTGGAGGTGCTGGCAAAGGAGCAGCCGCAGCTGCATCTGCTGAGCGCCGCCGGAGAGCAGGCGCTGGAGAAAAAGGCCGCCGAAAAGGCCGCCCGCAAGCTGCCGGAACTTTCTGAGGACGCAGAGCACAGCCTTACCGTGCTGCGCCGGGCAAAGGAGTATCTGGACGCAAAGCCGGAGCTTTCTGCCGAGCTGAGCGCCGCCCAGCGCCGCAAGCGTGCGCAGCTGCAAAGCAAGCCGGTGTACCGGTATGTGGCGCTGGCTATTTTTGTGCTGGGCGTTGCGGCGGCGGCCTACGGCCTGTATTCGGTGTTCAGCCACACCGGCAGCTACGGCGTGTACTTTGCGCTGTTCGGCTTTGCCGC
This sequence comes from uncultured Faecalibacterium sp., assembly GCA_934540955.1. Classification (GTDB taxonomy): domain Bacteria; phylum Bacillota; class Clostridia; order Oscillospirales; family Ruminococcaceae; genus Faecalibacterium. The sequence continues at coordinate 1,496 of CAKTCY010000075.1, read as the reverse complement.
CATCTTCCTGTTTTCCAGCTATAATATGCTGCCCACTGCCCACAATAACAACAGCGCCATCATGAAGCGTGCGGAAAAGGCCGAGGCAGCCATGGCAGAGTATGTCAGGCACTACCCCCACGGCGCCTTTCCGGTGGCAAGCTGGTACGCCCACCCCATCGTGCTCAAGCAGATGATGGACGCCGTGGAGGAGGGCCGCGCCGTCACCGTGCCCGAGGCACTGGATGCGGTCAAGGCGCGCCTGAAGAGCCTGAACGCAGATGTGCAGGTGGAGCAGGAGGAATACGACGAGGTGGTGGTCATCAAGGCCCTGTTCCTCAACCACGATTATCAGTAAAATGATCAAAGAAGTCCCCCGGGAGGATCCGCAGATTTTCCCGGGGGACAATTTTTTTAAATCAACGTCTCCATCAGCAGCGGGTCGTGGGGATGGGCGTACTTCTGCTTGGCGATCTCGATAAAGGACTGCACCTCCAGCCGGGGCGCGTGGCGCATGGCGGCGATCTCCACCGTCACCGGGGGAAAATCCAGCAGCGGCACCTTGACGATGCCCGGGATCACCGCCGTGGACAGGCAGGGCACAATGGATAGGGCGGTGCCCATCTGGATCAGGATCAGCGCGCCCTCAAAGCTGGGGGTGATCTTGCTGCAATCCACCCCCACCTGCGCCAGCTGCTCCAGCGACGGCCCCTGACAGGCGGACAGAAAGCTGTCGAACGCGCCGGAGGACACCACGCTCTGCCCCTTCAGGTCCGCCAGATGCAGCGCCCGCCGGTCGGCAAGGGGAGAGTTGGGGTTCATCAGCACATGGTACCCCAGCGAGAACAGGGGCGTAAAGGAGATATCCCGGTCGCGGGAGTGCTCGGTGGCGTAGAAAAAGCCGATGTCCAGCTGCCCGGAGCGCAGCTGTTCCAGCGGGCGGCGGTTGTCCTGGGGCACAACGTCCACGCAGGCGTTGGGAAACTGGTGCTGGAACTCAGCCAGAATGCTGGAAAAGGTGCTGTAATCGAACAGCTGCCGCAGCCCCACCGTCAGGTGGGAGCGGTCGGCGTCCTGAATATCCTGCGCCTTTTTCAGCGCCTGCCGCCCAAAGCTGGTCATCTGCACCATGTCCAGATAAAAGGACTGCCCGGCGGCGGTCAGCTTGGTGCGGCGGGTGGTGCGCTCGAACAGGTGCAGCCCGGTCTCCTTTTCCAGTGCGTTGATCTGGTAGGTGATGGCGGGCTGGGTGGTGAACAGCCGCTCGGCAGCGGCGCTGAAATTCAGCTCCTCTGCTACGGCAATAAAGCACTCCAACTGGTAAATTGTCATAGAACGGCGCCCCTTCCTGTGTAAAAAGCTGGTCATCTTTATTATACAGGATTCCGCACAGGCCGTAAAGAGAAAGTGATTTATAAAGAGATTTGATAAATGCTGGTACAAATTTGTATTTCACACCGGAACGAAACTTTGCTATAATCGTATCAATGTTCAAAATGCACGAAGGAACAGGAAAA
>CAKTCY010000074.1 GCA_934540955.1 uncultured Faecalibacterium sp. | reverse complement strand
GGCAAGATTGAGACCACTGTCACTCGCGCCAAGGACGTTCGTTCCATGGCCGAGAAGATGATCACCCTTGGCAAGGCCAGCGACCTGCACACCAAGCGTCAGGTCTACGCCTACATCACCAAGGAAGATGTTGCAAAGAAGCTGTTTGACGAGATCAGCCCCAAGTACGCTGACCGCAACGGCGGCTACACCCGCATCATCAAGATCGGCGCTCGCCGCGGCGATGCAGCTGAGATGGCAGTTCTGGAGCTCGTCTGATCCTGCTCTGACTGTTTGATACAGTAACAAAAGAAACCATTGCACAGCTTTTGTGCAGTGGTTTCTTTTTTTGCAACTTATTGCAAAAGTGCGTGGGATGTTCTCTTTTGACACCAAAAGAGAACCAGAAAAGTACGCACTTTGCGGGGTGACTTTCTGCTTGCCTTCAATGTGCAGGGACGCTCCGCTGGGCCAGAGGCAGGGAGGGGTGTTCCGAGTCCCCCCTCCCTACCTCTGGACTCCACCCACCCCGCAACGGGCCAAGGGCTGCACGCCCTTGACAATCCTAAAGAAGAAGTCGAAGCACAAAAAAGCTAGCGCTGCGCCAGTCGGCGCTATCGCGTTAACGCTTTTTTCGCTTCTCCATTTATAGCCCCTCAGTCGCTGCGCGACAGCTCCCCCGAGGGGGAGCGAACCCTCTCAGGCGCTCCCGCGCCAGCTCCCCCGAAGGGGGAGCCAAGCCGTTAGGCTCGTTGCTGAAGTTTTAGGTGCAATGAGAAAGCTTCCATCCGTCGCAAAAAAGCCCCCCCTTCGGGGGAGCTGGCTGCGAACGTAGTGAGCAGACTGAGAGGGTTCTTCCCGCTGCTATTCAGCGCAAACCATCCTCCGCAGCGCCGCGCTTTCGCAGAAAGCGGTGCTACAACTGCCGTTTCTCTCTACGACCCCTCCTGTGAAAGAGTAGTTTCGAAACGCCCGCAGGCGTTTCGAAACTACAAATAAAAATAATCTTTCCGCTGAATATGGCCAGAGCGCAAGCGGAGGCCATTCAAAATCGTCCCCACGCGCAAGCGCCAGATATGCCCACCCCCTTTTTTGTGTCCGCAAAGTGTGGTATACTGAAAATAGCTTTTTATGCCCGGAAGGAGGTTGACCGGTATGAACAGAACTCACAGGCTGCGGCTTGTGCTGTGCACGCTGCTGTGCTTTGTGCTGTGCAGCTGCCAGACAGTGCTACCGGCCAACGAAAAGGCACAGGTAGAAGAATTGCTGCGTGCCCCGAAGCTTTCCGGCGATTACGGCGCGCTGCAAACTGCCCTGAACGACTGGCTGGGGGAGAGCGCCCAGCTGAAATATCCCATTCAGGGGGAGCTGCTTTCCCCCTTTGTGCTGCAGGACTTGGATGGCGACGGCCAGCAGGATGCGGCGGTGCTGTATACCACCGCCCAGACCGCCAACGTCTGCGTGGCCATTTTGCAGCGGGACGACACCGGAAGCTGGCAGGTGCGCCAGAGCGTGGAGGGCCTTGCCGAAACGGTGGAGAACGTCAGCCTTGCCCAGTTGCAGGATACGGACAGCTGCCAGCTGGTGGTGGGCTATACCGCCGCCCAGAATGACCACTATCTGGCGGTGTACTCCTATCAGGACGGCACCCTGTCCACCATTCTGGAGCAGCAGTACGAGCAGTATCTGGTGGAAAATATCACCGGCGGCAGCAGTCAGGATCTGATCCTGATGTCCACGCAGGAGGACGGCAGTGTGCAGATCGAGCTGCTGACCGCAGACCGCAAGGGCAGTTTCCGGCAGGTGGCAGTCAACGGCCTTTCCGCAGATAAGTTCTCCGGCTGCGCCTCGGTGGCAGCGGGCGCGGGTGCGGACGGGCGGCACTATCTGGTGCTGGACGGCTGGACCGGCATTTCCGGCAACAATCTGGCCTCGGTGCTTCTGTGCTACGATGAGAACAGCCAGCAGATGGTGCCCGCCACAAGGATCAGCAGCCAGCGGCTGTATAACGCCTCTTTGCGCAACGTGCCCACGCTGGTCAGCCGGGACTTGGACGGGGACGGCATCGTGGAGATCCCCACCCAGCCGGACGAGGCCGGTCTGCTGAACCTGAGCCAGAGCCGCCGCATGGACTTTATCGTCTGGATGGACTACACCAGCAGCCACCCGGAAAAAAGCTTTGGCCTGCTGGACGAGGAGACCAACTGTTATATCGAGCTGCCCGCCGAGTGGGAGGGCAACCTGAAGCTGACCGACAGCGAGGAATATGACGGCGCAGTGGAGCTGCGCACGGTGGACGAGGATCAGCTGGTGCTGACGGTACGGCTGGCAAGGACCTCGGCCAACTCCACCGGCTGGACAAGGCTGGGCGTGGTGGCGTCCCGTCAGGTGCAGGCCAGAATGGGCCCGGGCGTTTTGCTTGCCGACACAAACTATCGCCTTTCCAAGGCGTTGTATCTGCTGAATTAAGGAATGGAGGATGCTGCATGGTACGAGTGCTTGTTGTAGAAGATGAAGCCAATATCCGCGATATGATCGCCCTGAACCTGCGCCATGCGGGGATGGAGGTAGTGGAGGCCGAAAGCGCCGAAGCTGCCCTGCCGCTGCTGGCGCAGAAACCCGGCTGTGATGCCGCCATTCTGGACGTGATGCTGCCGGGCATGAACGGATTCTCGCTGTGCGAGACCATCCGCCGCACCGACCAGCAGATCGGCATCATCATCCTCAGCGCCAAGGGGCAGGAGCAGGATAAGATCCGCGGCCTGTCCATCGGCGCAGACGATTACATGACCAAGCCCTTCAGCGTCAGCGAGCTGCTGGCGCGTGTGGAGGCGCTGTGCCGCCGCGTCATCCGCACCAAGGAAGGGGACGACCGGGAGAACAGCCCGCTGGGCACCCTGACCAGCGGCGAGTTCGTGCTGGACGAGAACCGCCGCGTGCTGCTGAAGGCCGGTCAGCCCATCGAGCTGACGCAGGTGGAGTTCCAGATCATGGAGCTGTTCTTCCGCAACCCGGGCACCGCGCTGGTGCGCGAAAAGATCCTGAAAGGGGTCTGGGGCGAGAACTACTTCGGCGATGTAAAGATCGTGGATGTGAACATCCGCCGCCTGCGCATGAAGGTGGAGGACGAGCCCAGCCACCCCACCCACATCATGACCGTGTGGGGCTACGGCTACCGGTGGGAAGAATAAAAATGTGATTCAGGAAAGTCCTGCGGACTTTCCTGAATCGCAAAAAAATATTTTTTATTATCGATACTCACCGAAAGGAGGACACTGTTATGCGAAGCGGTATCACCCGCCGCTGGCTGCGGGGCAACCTGCTCATCACCGTACTGGTGGTGCTGCTGGCCGAGGCGATGTTTTTGTACAGCTATACCCGCAGCTACTACGGCAGTGTGCAGCAGATCATGTACCGGCGGTTCTCCTCGGTGACCGGTCAGCTGAAAATGTATACCGGCGATACCGCCCAGAGCGCCGCCGCCAGCCGCAGTCTGGCGCTGCGGCGCATGGTGGAGCAGTTTGCCGATAAGGATAAATACGAGTTCATGCTGCTGGACAGCTACGGCGGCGTGATCGCCTCCTCCAGCGGTACGGACGCAGAGGGCATCGTCAGCAGCAGGGACTTTGAACAGGCGCTCGGTGCGCCGGACGGTCTGGGCGTGGCGGTGTACCGCACCCAGTCCGGCGAGATGGTCATGGCGGCCTGCTCGCTGGTGCCCTACGATGCCGAGGATGTGGCCGCTCTGCGGCTGGTCACCAGTCTGGCGCTGGTGGAGCGGCAGGTCAAAAATGCCGTCATCGTCAGCGTGTTCATCGCGGTGGCAATTTTGCTGTTCACGGTCATGTCCGGGCTGTACTTTGTGCGGGGCATCGTGGTGCCGCTGGGGCAGGTGGAGCGCACCGCCGCCGGCATCGCCCGGGGCGAGCTGGATGTGCGTCTGCCCCTGACCGGCGACCCTCACGACGAGGTGGACCGGCTGCGCGGCACCATCAACCAGATGGCCGAGGGACTGGAGGAGACCGAGAAGATGAAGAACGAGTTCATCAGCTCGGTCTCCCACGAGCTGCGCACCCCGCTTACCTCCATCCGGGGCTGGGTGGAGACGCTGATGACCTTGGATGACCCCACTGACGAGAACTACCGCAAGGGGCTGGAGATCATCAACAACGAGACCGGGCGGCTGAACAATATGGTGGAGGAGCTGCTGGATTTCAGCCGCCTGCAGAACGGACGCATCCGCATGGAGTGCCGCCCGCTAGACTTGGTGGCAGAGCTGACCGATGCAGTGCTCTTCTGCGAGGCACGCATCCGGCAGGAGGGGCTGCTGCTCCACTACACCGAGCCGGAGGAGATGATCCCCGTCTACGCTGACCCGGACCGTCTGCGGCAGGTGTTCATCAATATTCTGGACAACGCCATCAAGTACTCCGCCCCCGGCGGCCGCATCACGGTCAAGCTGTGGGCAGGGGAGTACAAGGCCTTTGTGGAGATCATCGATCAGGGACGCGGCATCCCGCCGGAGGATCTGGAAAACGTAAAGACCAAGTTCTACAAGGGCAGCAACTCGGTGCGCGGCAGCGGCATCGGGCTGGCGCTGGTGGATTCCATCATGACCGCGCTGGACGGCACGCTGGATATCAAGAGCACCCTCGGACGCGGCACCGTGGTCACCTTGGGTCTGCCGCTGTACCATAAGGCGTGAGCAGCGCCATAAAAAACAATTTTCCGAATGAAGGCTTCCCCCGGACGGGGGAAGGCTTTTATCTCGGGGCAAGTGGTATTTCGTGCAGCAATGCCGCGGACTACAGATTTTGTCATATTTGTGTGCTAGAATAAGCTTTGCCCGGGTCTTGGCCCGGATAAAATACAAAATAGACCGCCCTTTGCCCAAAGCGGCAGAGGGCGGATATCGGGAGAAGCCAATGAATCAACCTAAAAAGGAACGCTTTAAGACCAGCGTGGGCGGGCAGGCACTGATGGAGGGCATTATGATGCGCGGCCCCAAGCAGATGTGCTGCGCCGTGCGCAAGCCGGATGGCACCATCGAGACCAAGCTCGACCCCACCCCCGCCCACGGAGTATGGACGAAGATCCCGCTGGTGCGCGGCGCCATTTCCATGATCGAAAGCATGATCGTGGGCTACCGCTACATGATGTACTCGGCACAGGTGAGCATGGGGGACGACTACGACCCCGCCGAGGAAGAGACTGCTTTTGAAAAATGGGTGGGAGAGCATCTGGGCGAGAAAGCGGAGAACGCGCTGCTGACCGTGGCGGCGGTGCTGGGCGGCCTGCTGGCCATCCTGCTGTTCACCGTGCTGCCCACCTTCCTTGTGGGCGGGGTGAACCGTCTGCTGCCGCTGGGGCGCTGGGGCAAGGTGGTGCTGGAGGCCGTGCTGAAGGTGGCCATCTTCCTGACCTATATGGTAGGCATCTCTAAAATGAAGGAAATTCATCGCGTGTTCGAGTACCACGGTGCGGAGCATAAGACCATTGCCTGTTACGAGGCGGGCGACCCGCTGACCGTGGAGAACGTGCGCAAGTACACCCGTTTTCATCCCCGCTGCGGCACCAGCTTCCTCATTCTGGTGGTCATCGTCAGCGTGTTTTTGTACAGCGTGCTGCCGTGGGGCAGCATCGGGCTGCGGGTGGTGTGCAAGCTGCTGCTGCTGCCGCTGGTCATGGGCATCAGCTACGAGCTGCTCAAGTGGTGCGGCCGGTCAGATAACATCGCCACCCGCATCATCCGGCAGCCGGGCATCTGGGTGCAGCACCTCACCGTCTTTGAGCCGGACGACAGCATGATCGAGGTGGCCATTGCCGCCATCACCCCCGTGCTGCCCGAAAACCCGGAGGAGGGCAAATGGTAACAGAAGCAATGCTCCCCCGCGCAGCAGTGCGGGAGGTGGAGCAGCGGCTGACCGCCGCAGGCTGCCCGGACGCGGATTTTGACGCGCGGGAGCTGTTCCGGCTGGCGACCGGGCGGGACGTGCGGCTTTCTGACCGTCCGCTGACCGCAGAGCAGGCGGCGGCGCTGGAAGCCCTCTGCACCCGCCGCGCCGCGCGGGAGCCGCTGCAATACCTTTGCGGCAGCTGGAGCTTTTTGGATTTTGAGCTGGCGGTGGGCCCCGGGGTGCTCTGCCCCCGGGCAGATACCGAGGTGGTGGCGCAGGCCGCCGCCGAGACCCTTGCGGGTATCGCAGCGCCCCGGGTGCTGGATCTCTGCGCCGGCACAGGCTGTCTGGGGCTGGGGGTCAAGCGCTTTTGCCCCGCCGCGCAGGTGACCTGCGTGGAAAAAAGCCCGGCGGCCTTTGCCTATCTGGAAAAGAACGCCCGCTGTGCCCTGACCGGGCAGGGCAGACAGACCGAGAACGTGCTGGAGCCCTCTGCCCTTGAGCAGGCGGATGCCCCTGCCTTGGACTGGGGCCCGGAGCTGAACGCGCTGCGGGCAAGCCAAAAGCCCGCCTATGCAGTGCAGCCGGTGCAGGGCGACCTGTTCACCTACTGGGAGACCCTGCCGGATGGGCAGCTGGCGTTGATCGTTTCAAACCCGCCGTACCTGACCGCCGCCGAGATGGAGCAACTGCAGCCCGAGGTGGCGCAGGAGCCTGCCATGGCGCTGGAGGCCGGGGAGGACGGTCTTGTGTTCTACCGGGCGCTGGCGCAGCACTACAAAAATGCGCTGTGCCCCGGTGGGGCGCTGGTGCTGGAGATCGGCTGGCAGCAGCGGCAGGCTGTAACCGCCCTACTGGCGGAGAACGGCTGGACGGATATCCGCTGCATCCAGGACTTTGGCGGCAACGACCGCTGCGTGATCGCCCATCGCCCAAAATAAATTGGAAAAAACAAACAACTTCTTGTTGTAATATTTTGATTTTGTGTTATACTAAGAAGGAAAGCGAAGGACAGCCCGCCCTCTGCGGGCCCAAAGGATAAAAGGAGCAGCAGGCTATGGCAAAAAATCAGAACAACAACGTTGCACCGGCTACCCAGAAGACCGAGCCGGAAGCCAAGAAGGACGCGCTGGCTACGGCGCTGGCGCAGATCGAAAAGCAGTTCGGCAAGGGTGCCGTCATGAAGCTGGGCGACAACGCCTCCATGCAGGTGGATGCCATTTCCACCGGCAGTCTGGGGCTGGATCTGGCGCTGGGCGTGGGCGGTGTGCCGCGCGGACGCATCATCGAGGTGTACGGCCCGGAATCCAGCGGTAAGACCACGCTGGCACTGCACATTCTTGCCGAAGCCCAGAAGAAGGGCGGCGAGGTGGCCTTTATCGACGTTGAGCACGCACTGGACCCCACCTATGCCGAGGCGCTGGGCGTGGACATCAACAACCTGCTGGTCAGCCAGCCGGACACCGGCGAGCAGGCCATGGAGATCTGCGAAGCACTGGTGCGCTCCGGTGCCATTGATGCCATCGTAGTGGACTCGGTAGCCGCCATGGTGCCCCGCGCCGAGATCGAGGGCGAGATGGGCGACAGCCATGTGGGCCTGCAGGCGCGTCTGATGAGTCAGGCCATGCGTAAGCTGACCAGCGTCATCGGCAAGACCAACACGGTCTGCGTGTTCATCAACCAGCTGCGCGAGAAGGTGGGCGTCATGTACGGCAACCCGGAGGTGACCACCGGCGGCCGCGCCCTGAAATACTACGCCTCGGTGCGCATCGACATCCGCCGCGTGGAGGGTCTGAAGGATTCCTCCGGTCAGTTCATCGGCAACCACACCCGCGCAAAGATCGTCAAGAACAAGGTGGCTCCGCCGTTCCGTGAGGCCGAGTTCGACATCATGTTCGGCGAGGGCATCTCCAAAATGAGCGAGCTCATTGACGTGGGCGTCAAGCTGGGCATCGTGCAGAAGAGCGGCGCATGGTTCAACTACGGCGATATCCGTCTGGGTCAGGGCCGAGACAACGCCAAGCAGTTTTTGAAGGACAACCCCGAGATCGCCAATGACATCGAGGGGCAGATCCGCGCCAACGCCGATAAGCTGTACGCCACCCGCCGTCCGGCAGGCCGCGCTGCTGCCGCAGCGGAAAGGCCCGCTGACCCCGCCGCTGCAAAGGAGCCGGTAGTCAAGGCTCCCACCCGCAGCAGCGAGAGCGAGCTGGACATCATGGTGGAGGACTAAATGGCCTTTTACCGCCGCCGACCCCGTCCGGATGCGGAAAAATGCGCCGACCCCGCCAAGGCGCGGGCGAGTGCGCTGGAAACGCTGGCCGGGCAGGAGGTCTCTGCCAATATGCTGTATGAGCGGCTCTGCCGCCGCTATACCGAGCCTGCCGCTGCCGCCGCTGTGGCCGAGATGGTGCAGCTGGACTATGTGAACGATGCCCGCTACGCCGAGGCACGGGCGCACAGCCTGCTGGCTGCCCGCAAGAGCCGCCGCGCCGCCGCCCAGAGCCTGCGCCAGAAGGGGCTTGCTCCCGCCGAGGTGGCAGGCGCGCTGGAAGCGGTCTACGCCCCGGAGGACGGCGATGACCCGGAGCTGGAAGCCGCCGCCGCGCTGGTGGACAGCCGCTACCGCAAAAAGCTTGCCATCGGCCGCCGCGACCTTGTGGTGGCCGCTTTGCAGCGCCGCGGCTTTGCCTACCCTACCATCAAAGAAGCCATCCGCAGGGTGGAGGAAGAAGGGCAGAAGTTCTAGCCGGGGGATGTTCTCTTTTGACACCAAAAGAGAACCAGAAAAGTGTGCGTTTTGCGGGGAAAGTTTCTGCTTGCTTTCAGCGTGCAGGGACGCTCCGCTGGGCCAGAGGCAGGGAGGGGTGTTCCGACTCCCCCCTCCCTACCTCTGGACTCCACCCACCCCGC
>CAKTCY010000073.1 GCA_934540955.1 uncultured Faecalibacterium sp. | reverse complement strand
GCCAACAACAGCGCCCTGAACAGCGGCGCACAGCAGGTGGCTGACGGCGTGCTGGCTTCTGCCAACAAGACCCTGAAGGAGGGCGGCCTGATCGACACCGATATGACCTGGGACAACTACGCCGCAGTCATCGACAACATTCTGACCATGAACGACAAGACGCTGGCTGCCGGCCGCCGCAAGATGGTGCGCACCATCTGGGAGCAGGCGCCCAGCTTCAAGGACAGCCAGCTGGATCTGGCGCTGTACCTTTCCGCTACCAAGACTGACCACGATCTGGAGGCCGCTCTGCGCCTGATGCAGAACTACGACCCCTCCATGCTGTGCGGTCTGGTGCAGCTGCTGACCACGCAGGAGGCGAAGGACACCGCCAAGGCTGAGCTGAAGTATCAGGTGGAGAACAGCGAGGATATCGCCGATGTGCGTGCCCTGAAGGACAGCCTTGCCAAGATCCAGTACTTCGTTTCCAGCGTAGGCCAGTACACCGCCGGTGTGCAGACCGCCGCAGACGGTGCCCACTCTGCCAAGGACGGCAGCGCCCAGCTTGCCGCCGGTACCAAGACCCTGTACGATGGCGTGAACACCCTGAGCGATGGCGCAAGCCAGCTGAATGACGGCACCCACCAGCTGAACGATGGTCTGAACCAGTTCAACGAGGAGGGCATCTCCAAGCTGACCGGCGCACTGGATCAGGATCAGCTGCACGGCCTCAAGACCGTGCTGGACGAGATGAGCGACCGTCTGGAAGGCTACACCAGCTTTGCCGGTGCACCCGAGGACGCCGAGAGCAGCGTGAAGTTCATCTACAAGACCGCCGAGACCGTGGCCTCTGCCGACAACGTTGTGGCTGAGACCGAGACGGTGAAGGAGGGCAACATCTTCACCCGCCTGTGGCAGCGCATCGTGGACCTGTTCAAGTTCTGATAACGCCAACATCCTTCCAGAATCGTATATAGATACACAGAGAGCGCCCCGCAGCCATCCGGCTGCGGGGCGCTCCCTGTATCTGCGGAAATATTTCAGGGTAAAAGACATACAATAAAAATGAAAGCATTTTGATTGCGTTTTGCTTTCATTTGTGGTAGAATCAAAGAAAGAAGGAGGTGCTGGATATGGCACAGATCAGTGTACGCGTGGATGATGCCGTGAAGCATGAAGCAGAACAGACCTTTGACGAGATCGGTCTGAGCATGAACACAGCTATTACCATCTTTCTCAAGGCCTGCGCCCGGGAAAAGCGCATTCCGTTTGAGCTGACCGCAGACCCCTTTTATTCCTCTGCCAATCAGCGTTATCTGGAAGGCATCATGCGGGATGTGCGCAGCGGCAAGGCGCATTTTGCCCCGCATGACCTCATCGAGGAAGCCTGATGCGGCTGCTGTGGGAGGACCGTGCATGGGAGGATTATCTTTATTGGCAGATGCAGGACAAAAAGACATTGAAACGCATCAACGCGCTGATCAAAGATATCGCCCGCAACGCATTTGATGGAATCGGCAAGCCGGAACCGCTGCGCGGTACGCTCAGCGGCTGGTGGAGCCGCCGCATCGACGATGTGAACCGCATCGTTTACTACGAAGAAAACGGCATTGTGTTTATCGTTTCCTGCCGCGGACATTACGATGACACCTGACAAGAGCTGCTGTATCTTCACGATCTACCTAAAAAGGAACACCGGACAGCCCGCAGGCTGTCCGGTGTCCCTTTTTAAATAAACTTACTGATCCTTTTCCACCATCATCTTGCTGGCCTTATAGATATCGCCGCAGCCGAGGGTGATGACAAGATCGCCGGGCTGAGCGTTCTGCTTGACCCAGTCGGCGGCCTCCTGCAGGCTGTTCACCAGCACAGAGCCGGGGATCTGCGCTGCCAGCTTTGCGCTGGTAATGGTGGGGTCGTTGGGCTCGCGGCTGCCCATGATGGGGGTCAGCACCGTGATGTCCGGGATCTTGAGCACATCCACAAAGTCGTTGAACAGCATCTTGGTGCGGCTGTATGTAAACGGCTGGTGGACGGCGATCAGGCGCTTGTAGCCCATCTCCTTGGCGGTGTTCAGGGTGGCGCGCAGCTCGGTGGGGTGGTGGGCGTAATCGTCGATGACCAGTGCACCGTTGCACTCGCCGTACACCTCAAAGCGGCGGCCTGCACCCTTGAAGCTCAGGGCAGCCTCGGCGCACTGCTCTGCGCTCAGGCCCACAAAGCGGCACACGGCGCACATGGCCAGTGCATTATAAATATTGTGGCGGCCGGGCACGGACAGGCGGATGCGGGTGGTGTCGGTCGTGTTCCACTCCTTCAGGTCGAACTCGAAGAAGCCGGGCTTATACTCGTTGACGTTGACTGCGCGGTAGTCGCCGTGGTTGTCGATGGCAAAGGTGCGCACCCGGCGGTCCAGCGTGTACATCACGTCCATGGTGTTCTTGTCGTCGGCGTTGGCAAAGATCATGAACTGGGTCATCAGGGCAAAGCGCTTGAAGGCGAACTTCAGCTCGCCCATGCTGCCGTAGTAGTCCAGATGGTCGTTGTCGATGTTCAGCACCACGGACAGGTAGGGGGTCAGCTTCAGGAAGGTCTCAGCGAACTCGCAGGCCTCGATGACGATATCATCGCCCTTGCCGGCCTTGCCGTAGCCGTTGATGAGGGGCAGCTTGCCGCCGATGACGGCAGAGGGGTCGCGGCCGGCCAGCTCCAGCGCGGTGGTGATCATGGAGGTGGTAGTGGTCTTGCCGTGGGTGCCGGACACGCAGATGCTCTGCTTGTACAGGCGGCTCACATAGCCCAGCAGCACGCTGCGCTCCACGGTGGGAATACCGTAGGAGGCGGCTGCGTTCAGCTCCACGTTGTCCTTGGAGATGGCGGCAGAGTACACCACCATGTCCGCACCGACAACATTATCCGCATTGTGGCCAAGGCTGACCTTCACGCCCATCTCCCGCTCGTAGCGGATGATGCTGCCGTCCAGCACATCGCTGCCGGACAGCTCGTAGCCCTTGGCGGCAAGGATCTGGATCAGCGGATACATTCCGCTGCCGCCGCAGCCGATAAAGTGGATCTTCTTTACATTGTCCAGCAGATGCTGGCTATAATCCGAGTACATGAACATAGTAAGGCTCTCCTCCAAATATTAACGGCTGCAGCGCAGACCGATTCCTTCCAAACATGGGGACACACTCTTATTATATAATTTTTGCAGCATAAAATAAACAGGTAAGGCCGAATTTTCGGAAAGAACCATAATTTTTTTGTGAATTTTGTGATATGTGTACAACAAAATCCCGGCAGTATTACTTTTCTGCCCGCCGCAGCAGGATCTCGTCCAGAATGGCATCGGCCACATCTGCCTTGCTCATCAGGGGCAGCTCCCGGGTGCCGTCCGGGGTGATGAAGGTGACTACGTTGGTGTCCACTCCAAAGCCTGCACCGGCCACCTTGAGGTTGTTGGCTACCACCATGTCCAGATTTTTCTTGGCAAGCTTCGCAGAGGAGTTTTCCACAAGGTCCCGGGTCTCCATGGAAAAACCGCACAGGAACTGGTGGGTCTTGCGGGGGCCGATGGTGCCAAGGATGTCCTCGGTGCGCTCCACCGGGATGGAGAGGTCGCCCTCCTTCTTTTTGATCTTGTCGTCCGCCACGGTGGCGGGGCGGTAGTCTGCCACGGCGGCAGCCATGATGAGCACATCGGTGGTGTCAAAGCGGCTGGTCACAGCCTCGTACATCTGCCGGGCGCTGGTCACCGGCACATCGGTGGTGAACTTGACCGGCGGCAGCGCGGTCTGCCCGTGGATCAGGGTCACCTCCGCGCCCCGCATGGCGGCAGCGCGGGCAAGGGCGTAGCCCATTTTGCCGGTGGAGTGGTTGGTCAGGTAGCGCACCGGGTCCAGAGCCTCCTGCGTGGGGCCGGCGGTCACCGCGATGCGCACCCCGGCTAAGTCCTTCGGGCGTGCGATGGTGTGCAGAATGTGCTCCAGCAGCACCTCCTCCTTGGGCAGGCGTCCGCTGCCCACATCCTTGCAGGCCAGCACGCCGCTTTCGGAGGGGATAACGGTAAAGCCGTACCGCTCCAGCGTGGCAAGGTTATCCTGCGTGATGGGGTTTTCCAGCATCCCGGTGTTCATGGCGGGGGCTACCAGCTTCGGGCACTTGGCGGCCAGCACCACGGTGGTAAGCATATCGTCCGCAATGCCGTGCGCCATTTTGGCAATGACGTTGGCGGTGGCGGGGGCGACTAAGATCACATCTGCCTTTTTTGCCAGCGAGATGTGGGTGACCTCAAACTTGAAATCCCGGTCAAAGGTGTCCACCATGCACTTGTGGCCGGTCAGGGTCTCAAAGGTGAGAGGGGTGATAAACTGGGTGGCGTTCCGGGTCATGATGACCTCCACATCCGCCCCCAGCTTGCGCAGTGCACTGGCCACATTGGCCATCTTATAGGCGGCAATACCGCCGCTCACGCCCAGCAGGACGCACTTGCCGTTCAGATCCATGGTTCGTTTACCTCCCGGAAAAACAGTTCTTTTCCACATATCTTACCTTAGTATAATGCAAAACTTCCACCAGCACAACAAAATCTTTGCCGGGAACTTGTATCCGGAGCAAAAATGCGGTAAAATACGCTTGACAAAGAGCAAACCGGTTCTTTTCTTTTACTTTGAAAAGGAAAACAGAATTATGATCTTAGCCATTGATATAGGCAACACCACCGTCGCCCTTGGGGGCATCCGGGACGGACGTGTATGCTTTGTGGCGCGCATGGACACGGTGCGCACCCGCACGGCTGCGGAATATCGTGCCGAAATGGATAAAATTTTTGCGCACCGCCGCCACCCGGAGCGCCCCATGCGCTTTGAAGGGGCAGTGCTTACCAGCGTAGTGCCCCAGATCACAGGGGCACTGGCTGAGTGCGCCCGTCACTACACCGGCAAAAAGCCGGTCATCGTTTCGCCGGACATCCGCACCGGACTGACCATGGGGGTGGACGAGCCCCGCGCCGTGGGCAAGGACCGGCTGGTGGATGCCGCCTACGCGGCGGCAAACTTTCCGCTGCCGGTCGTCACGGTAGACCTTGGCACCGCCACCACCTTTAATGTGGTGGACAAGGACCGGGTGTTTCGGGGCGGCGTGATCTGCCCCGGCCTTTCCACCGGGCTGCGCGCGCTGGGCGAGCGCTGTGCCCAGCTGCCGCAGGTGCATCTGGGCTCCCCGAAAAAAGCCATCGGCACCAATACCGAAAGCTGTATGCTGTCCGGCTCGGTGCTGGGCACCGCCGTGCTCATTGACGGCATGGTGCAGCGCATCGAGGAGGAGTTGGGCAGCCCGGCTACGCTGGTGGTCACCGGCGGGCTGGCAAAATACGTCACCCCGCTGTGCCGCCACCCCCTGACCTATGACCCGGAGCTGCTGATGAAGGGGCTGGCACTGCTGTACCAGCTGAACGCCCCGCAGGAGCACGGCCGCAGCCATGGTGGCGGCAGGCACTACGGTCAGCAGGGACGCCCCCGGGCAAAGCACCCGTACCCCAACCGCCGCACCCGCCGCGAGCCGGAGGCGCTGGTAGGCTGAGGGAACAAGAGGATAAGGGAGAGCATTATGAAACTGGGCATTCTTGGCACGGGTAAGATCGTGCAGGAATTTTTGCCATGGCTTGTGGAGCACACGCCGTTTACTGTGCAGGCGGTGTGCAGCACCCCGCGCTCGGCGGCAAAGGCCGCAGAGCTGTGTGCGCAATATCAGATCCCGCAGCACACCACCAATTACTTTGAGCTGCTGCAATGGGTGGACGCGGTCTATATCGCCGTGCCCAATCTGCAGCACGCCCGCTATGCCCGGGTGGCGCTGGAGGCGGGCAAGCACGTCATTGTGGAAAAGCCCATGGCGGTAACTGCCGCCGAGACCGAGGAGCTGGCTGCGCTGGCACAGCGCAAGCGGCTGTTCCTCTTTGAGGCGATGACCACCCAGTACCAGCCCAACTACGCAAAGCTCCGGGAGCTGCTGCCCCGGGTGGGCACGGTACGCATGGTACAGTGCAGCTTTAGCCAGTATTCCAGCCGCTACGACGCCTTTTGCGCCGGGCAGACCCCGCCGGTGTTCGACCCGCTGTGCGCGGGCGGCGCACTGATGGACTTGGGCGTGTACAACGTCAGCTACATCGTGGGTCTGTTTGGTGAGCCCAATAAGGCGGTGTATGCCGCCAACATGGAGCGCAACATCGACACCAGCGGTGTGCTGATGATGGATTACAGCGGCTTCAAGGCGGTAAGCCTTGCCGCCAAGGACTGCGCAGCCCCGGCCCGCTGCATCATTCAGGGCACAAAGGGCTATATTCTGCAAAAATCCACCCCGAACTACTGCGGCGGCGTGACCCTCCATCCCAACGAGGGCAGGGAGGAGCACTATAACCTGAACGGGGACCGTCCCCGGCAGGCGGCAGAGTTCGAGGCCTTTTACCGCGCCATGACCACCGGAGATCAGGAGCTGTGCACCCGGATGCTGGACACCAGCATCGCGGTGAGCCGGGTACTCACGGTGGCGCGCCGCAGCGCCGGGGTGCGCTTCCCCGGCGACAGATTCTAACGCATTTTTCTCTGGAACACGCCCTGACAACCACGCGCTTCCAAAGATTTGAATATTCACCTAAAACCCGCACAGAGCGGGCAGGTTTGCGCCGTATCCGACAAAAAGGGCGGAACGGCAGCAGGAGGAAAACTGAATTATGAACAATACCAATACGAAGACCTTGACTCGTGTGGCCCTGCTGGTGGCCATTGAACTGGTGATGAAGCTTGTCGGTCTGGGCAGTGTGCCCATGGGCCCGCTGTACATGAGCTTCCTCACCCTGCCCATCGCCGTGGGCGCCATCACCATGGGCCCCGCTGTGGGTGCCCTGTTGGGCGGCGTGTTCGGCGCTGTGAGCTTCTACGATGCCATCACCGGCGCATCTGCCATGACCGGCGCACTGTTCCAGGTCAGCCCGCTGAACACCTTTATCCTGTGCGTGGGTATGCGTATGCTCATGGGTCTGTGCTGCGGCCTGATCTTCAAGGCCCTGCAGAAGCTGGACAAGTCCCGCACCTGGAGCTACATCCTCAGCGCCATGACCGCACCCGCCCTGAACACCCTGTTCTTCATGGGCTACATCGTGCTGGCCTTCTACGGCTGCGACTATGTGCAGAAGCTGGTGTCCGTCAAGGGCGCTGCCAACCCCTTCATGTTCGTGGTGCTGCTGGTTGGCGTGCAGGGCGTAGCCGAATTTCTGGTGTCCGGCATTCTGGGCGGCATCGTCGCCCGCGCCGTGGCAAAGTTTCTGAAGTAAGCCCGGCTGCGCACCATGTCAGGGCGGCGCATCCGTGTTTTGAATAGAAAAATGAATGCTCCTCCGGCAACCCGCCGGGGGAGTTTTTGCTTTTCACTCCTTTTCATCTTCCTGCATAGGATGGCGCACAGCGGAAAAGGGGAGATGACGGCATGAGGCAGACAAAGCGGTTTGCGGTGGTGGGCAGCGATGCCCGGCAGACGGCGGCAGGGCGTGCACTGGCGCGGGCGGGGTATACGGTGGGCGGCGTGCAGCAGCTGCCGCAGGCAGACTGCATCCTGCTGCCGCTTCCGCTGGAACAGGCTGATCTGCCGCTGGCGCAGCTGCTGGGCGCGGCAAAGCCCGGGGCGCTGGCGCTGGGCGGTAAGGTGACGGAGGAGGCAATGGCCATCGCCCGGGCAGCGGGGGTGGAGCTGGTGGATTACTTTGCCCGCCCGGAGCTGACCGTGTATAATGCCATCCCCACCGCCGAGGGCTGCATCGGCATTCTGCTGGAGCGGCGCAGCCGTACCCTGTGGGGCGCGGCGGTGCTGGTGCTGGGCTTTGGCCCGGTGGGGCGGGCGCTGGCGGTGCGTCTGGCGGCGCTGGGGGCGCAGGTGACCGTGGCGGCACGCCGCCCGGTGCAGCAGGCGATGGCAGAGGAGCAGGGGCTGCGGGCGGTGCCGCTGACAGACCTTGCCGCCGCAGCTGCCGCCTTTGATACGGTGGTGAACACCATCCCCGCGCCGGTGCTGACGGCGGCAGTGCTGGCAGCGCTGCCAAAGAAAAGTCTGATCGTAGATCTGGCCTCAAAGCCCGGCGGTACAGACTTTGCCGCCGCCCGGCGGCTGGGGCACACGGCGCTGCACGCGCTGAGCCTGCCGACAGTCTGGGCACCGGAAACGGCAGGGGAGGCGCTGGCACGCACGGTACAGGCCATTTTGCAGGAGCGGGAGGGAACGGTATGACCACAGAGAAAAAGGGCTGTCTTGCCTTTGCGGTGTGCGGCAGCTTTTGTACGATGGAGGATGCCTTGGGCGCGGCGCAGGCACTGACGGCACAGGGCTGGACGCTGCTGCCGGTCATGAGCTTTGCCGCGCAGCAGGATACCCGGTTCGGCACCGGGGAAGGCTGGCGGCAGCGCCTGCAGGCCGTTACCGGGCAGCCGGTGCTGGATACCTTGCAGGCGGTGGAGCCGCTGGGCCCCCGGCGGCTGGCGCAGGCGCTGGTAGTCGCCCCCTGCACCGGCGCAACGCTGGCGCGGCTGGCGGCGGGGCTTTCGGATACGCCGGTGACCCTTGCCGCCAAAAGCCTGCTGCGGGTGGGCAGCCCGGTGGTGCTGGCGGTGTCCACCAACGACGGCCTTGGCGCCTCCGGCGAAAACATGGCGCGGCTGTGCCAGCGCAAGCACTATTTCTTTGTGCCCTACGGGCAGGATGACCCCTTTGCCAAGCCACAGAGCCTGAAGGCAGACCTTGCCCTGCTGCCCGCCGCCGTGGACGCCGCCTTGCGGGGCGAGCAGCTGCAGCCGGT
>CAKTCY010000072.1 GCA_934540955.1 uncultured Faecalibacterium sp. | reverse complement strand
CCTTGAAGTCGCCGTACCAGAGGTTCAGATCCTTTGCCGATATCACCGGCACATTCGTGTTTTCCATAGAGTACCTCATGTTTGAATTGGGACGAACCCTCTCAGGCGCTGCGCGCCAGCTCCCCCGAAGGGGGAGCTTTTGTCATCTGCCGGTTAGTGCTGCTCTAGCTCCCCCCTCGGGGGAGCTGGCATTGCGAAGCAATGACTGAGAGGGTTTCTCGTTCTCTTTTTACTGCTTCTGTTTCAGTTTTGTTTTAGCCAGCCGTGCTGCCAGATTGATGAGCAGCACCAGCACCAGCAGCACTGCACCGATGCCCCATGCGGAGGCGAAGTCGCCGTCCTCAAAGGCGCGCAGATACAGCAGCACCGACAGGGTGGCACCGTTGGAGGTGTAGGCCTTGAACACGCTCTTGGCGATCACCTCTGCCGCACCGGCGGTGAACAGCAGCGCGGCGCTTTCGCCCACGATGCGTCCTACCGCCAGAATGCAGCCGGTGACGATGCCATCGATGCTGCAGGGCAGCACGATGGTGCGGATGATGTGCCACTTGCCTGCACCCAGACCCATGGCACCCTCACGGTAGCCCTGCGGCACCGTTTTCAGGGATTCCTGTGTGGTGCGGATGATGGTGGGCAGATTCATCACCACCAGCGTCAGGCTGCCGGACAGCAGACAGGTCTGGAAGCCCAGCGCCTGACTGAACACCAGCATACCTACCAAGCCGTAGATGATGCTGGGGATACCCGCCAGCGTTTCGTTGGTGAACTCGATGACCTCGATGAGCCGCCGGTTGGAGGCGTATTCGGTCAGGTAGACCGCCGCGCCCACGCCCAGCGGCAACACAATGAGTAATGTCAGCAGGATGACATACAGGGTGTTGAGGATGGCGGGCAGGATGCCGTCGGTCTTTTTCAGCACACTAGCAGTGGTGGAAAGGAACTTCCAGCTGATGTGGGGGATGCCCCGCACCAGCACCAAGCCGATGATCCCGGCCACCAGCACCATCACCAGCACTGCACTGGCCCAGACCAGCACGGTCATTACCCGGTTCCATGCCCGGCGGGAGGGCGAAAAGCCGTTATTCATCGCGGTTGCCTCCCTTCAGTACCACATTCAGCACAACGTTGATGAGCATAATGAACACGAACAGCACCAGTGCGATGCTGAACAGTGCCTGCCGCTGCAAGCCGCCGGCGTAGCTCATTTCCTTGGCGATGGCGGTGGTCAGCAGGGTGACGCTGCGGAACAGGCTGTCCGGCATATTGGGGCTGTTGCCCGCCACCATCATCACAGCCATAGCCTCGCCGATGGCGCGGCCGATGCCCAGCACAACGCCTGCGGCAATGCCGCTTTTGGCCGCCGGAATGCTGATCTTGAACCATGTTTCGGTGTCGGTAGCGCCCAGCGCCAGACTGCCCTGCTCATACTCCGGCGGCACGGCGTTGAGCGCCGTCACCGACACGGACACGATGCTGGGCAAAATCATGATGGAAAGCACCACGATGGCGCTGAGCAGGCAGGCACCGGAGGCCTTGCCGAAGGTCTTTGCTACGGCGGGCACCAGCACCTGCATACCCAAAAGGCCGAACACCACGCTGGGGATGCCGGACAGCAGCTCGATGGCGGTGACCACCACGGTGCGCAGCTTGGGGTCTGCGGCCTTGGAGAGGAACACCGCCGTCAGCAGGCCGATGGGCACACCGATGATGGTAGCGCCCAGCGTGCCGTAGACACTGGACAGGATGAAGGGCAGGATGCCGAACAGCGGCTCTGCCGCGGTGGACGCCCATTTGGTGCCGAACAGAAATTTGAAAATGCCGATCTTATGGATAGCCGGTACGCCGGAGACCACCATGTACGCCGAGATGAGCACCACACAGCACACCGCCAGCATTCCGCACAGGAAGAAGATGAAATTCATCACCGCTTCCAGCCAGTCGGCGGGAGTGCGGGGCAGCCGCACCCGGGCCAGATAGGATTTTTTGTTCATAGCTGAAATCCTTTATAAAAGCCGCGTCGGCTCGCAGAAACGGCAGGCTGACGCGGCGGGCTAATTTTATCATCGTCCCCATCCTGTTACCGGGTCAGTTCGGTCGGGAGTTTCACCAGCGAATGATCCGAGGGTGGGACCCTGTTGCCGCAGGCAATAGGGCGGGCGCTGGAAGCCCTGCAACAGCAGCGACTGCCGCCAGTGGCGGAAACAAGGAGCTGCTGTTGGGGCCGCGGCCAGCAAGATGCAAGCGAAAGCGAAGCAACTGCTGGGTGCCGCAACCCGTTATTTCGCGGGGGAGCTCCCAGCCGGGCTGACCCTGAGCGCCTTTTACTCGTTCACGGGCACAGCGCCTGCGGTGCGGATGAGGTCGGCAGCGTCCTTGCTGGTGGCAAAGTCCACAAAGGCCTGTGCCTGCTCAGACAGGGTGACGCTCTTGTTGGTGACGAACACGAAGGGACGCTGGATCTTGTAGCTGCCGTCCTTCACGGTGTCCTCGCTGCACTCCACACCCTCCACGGTGACCATGGCAACGGTGTCGCCCACAGCGGACAGAGAAGCGTAGCCGACTGCCAGCGGGTTTGCCTCCACAGCGCTGATGACAGCGCCGGTAGCGGTCAGCTCCTGTGCGTACTTGCAGCTGTCCTTCACGTCCACGATGCTCTCAAAGCCATCGCGGGTGCCGGAACCGGCCTCACGGCCCACCAGAACGATCTCGCCGTCGTCGCCGCCGACATCCTTCCAGTTGGTGATCTCGCCGGTGAACATCTTCTTGAGCTGCTCCACGGTCAGGTCGGCGACCTTGCTGTCCTTGTTCACAACGATGGCGATGCCGTCCAGTGCCACGGTAGTTCCGTCCACATCGTTCTTCTCGTCGTCCTTCAGGGCGCGGGAGGACAGGCCGATGTCCAGCGTCTTGTCGGTAGCGCCGGTGATGCCTGCGCCGGAGCCGGTGGGGTCGTAGCTGACGGTGACGCCCGGCTCGACCTCGGCAAAGCCCTCGGTCAGGGCAGCGATGACGTTCTTCATGGAAGTGGAACCGCCGGTAGCAACGTTGCCGCTCAGGGTGCCGGCTGCCTGCTCAGCAGCGGAAGAAGCGGTGGTGGAAGCAGAAGCAGCGGTGCTGGATGCAGAAGAAGCAGAACCGCCGCAGGCAGTCAGGGCAGCAGCCGCAGCAGCTGCACCGCAAACGGTCAGAAACGAACGACGAGAGATCTTTTTCATGATAGAATTTCCTCCATTAAAAACCCGGGCTCCCGCCCGGCACTGTCTTTTTGTGTTTTCCTTGGGAACGGCCTTATTCTACCGCTTTGCCGCCCTTGCTGCGACCATGGACGTGCAAAAAGTGCGTAAAATTTTGTGCATACTGCCAGCCCCAATGTAAAGAACAGGTAATGCAGCACAAAACAAAAAGCCGCCGGGCACTCCTGTTTCCAAGAGTGCCCGGCGGCGGGGTGTATTGGGTTTTACTCTACGCTGCTGGTCGTGGTCTTGCCATCGTAGAAGAATACGATGATCTTGCCCTTATACTTGATGCGCACCTCGTAAGTGCCGTTTTGACGGGACGGCAGCGTAGTGTTTTCATGGGACGGCGAGATGTTGTTCTCGGTTTCCAGACCAAAGGTATTTCGGTTGAACTCCTGATATTGCTTTGCACCGACCTTCAGAGAGTTGGGGATGAACACCATCTTCTCCGGCTTGCAGCCGTTTTCGGTAAAGATGCCGGTGATGTCCTTCTTGGGAATAGAAACATCCTCCCCGCTCCGGTTCCAGATGGCAAAGTAAGGCTTATATTGAACCTGCCTGCCCCCGCCGCCGGAAAAGTCCGTTTCGCTAAGGACATCGCACAGGAACATCACGCCCTCCACCTCCTGATTGGGGTGGTTCAGGTCCATGGTCGTCCCGCAGCCGGTCAAAGCCCCTGCGGCGGTCAGCACCAGTGCCCCGGCGCTGAGCTTGAGAAATGTTCTGCGGTCGATCATAGCGATGCACCTCCTGTGCTTCTATTTCATCATAGCCGGTCAGGCGAGCTCCCGTAGCGCAACATACTTGCCGTTCTGCTTTACCAGATACATCGTTGCAGTAACTCCGGAGATCTTGATGGTCAGCACGACCGGTGTGCCGCTTCTGTATGCTGCCACCGCCTCATCCGTTTTGAATTCCATTTCCAGATCCACTGTGGTTCTTCCAAACAGTGTGCCCCACAGAATGTTAGAAGAAATCAGCTGACCCACTGGTGCCACAGTCTCCAGCTCTTCACCGTTTATACTGCCCTTGAACATTCCCGCATAATCCGTACTCTGGAACTCTTTTGGACCGCCTTCAAACTTCAGCGTGACCTTGGCCTTCAAGTTTTTTTTCAGACCTTCCAACTCCGAGCCGCCATAAGCGATGTTCAGATCATTGATGCTGATCCGGTACTGCCCTACCCGAACCTCATTGGGAGCCAGTGCATCACCATCACTGCAGCCACCCAGCAGTCCGGTCATGGATACCGCCACTGCCATTGCAGCAGAAGCCTTTAAAAACGCACGACGATCCATTTTCATAGCCATAATACAAGCCCTCCTCAAAAGCTTTTTGTACCCTAAGAGTACCACATTTTACCACATTGTCAACTATCGAAACTTAGGTTTCACCATTTTATCGTTCCTTATAATAATGGTACCACCACGGGGCACTGCCGCTCTGCGCCGCTTTTTTGCCCGCCGGGCACACGCCGTTTTGGGGGTGGGCAAAGCCCTGCCAGCGGCAAGCGCCGCACAGGCGCACCCGGCCACCGGCAGCGCGCACCGGCTGCCGCCGGGCGCTGTGCGCCGGAAAGAGCCTCCCGCCGCAATTCCGGGCGTTTACGCGGGAATTTCCGCTTTTTTCAGCGTCACTCTTGCTTTTTGCGGCCGATTGTGGTAATATTATTCGGCAGTATTGTTTTGCTGCGGAATATGCGCTCGTAGCTCAGCCGGTAGAGCATCTGACTTTTAATCAGAGGGCCAGGGATTCGAGTTCCCTCGAGCGCACCAAAATCCCACGAAGAATCGTAAGATTCCTCGTGGGATTTTCCTTTTTCTGGGGCTCTGCACACTTTTGCACACTTTTTGCACACCGGCGGGAAAGCCGTGTTTTTCCTTGCAATGCCACATCAGCGGTGTATAATACTTTTAGAGAATAGCGGCGTTGACCAGTTATCGGTGGCGTTGAAGCAGTAGACTGGTTCGGCATCAGCCTGTTGCGGAGCCAAACCATGGGTTCAGCGATAACCACAAGCCGAATAGATTCACTCGAATCGAACGAAAACGCAAAATGCCCGCTCACCGTGGAGATTCAACTCCAGAGGTGGGCGGGTATTTTTGGTTATTCAGCGGAGAACTGGACAGCAACAAAATAAAATGGACACCTACAACACCGTAGTGCTGTCCGATGTCCCTTGCGACTGATTTTATCGTTGTCCGCCAACCTCAGGCTCCTATGTCCTGCATCGCTTTCGGGTTTTATCGCTGCTCGCCAGCCTCAAGCCCTTACGTCTTGCATCAGATCGGATTTTAGGTGTCAGCCACACCAGCGGAGTGACATCCGCTTTCCATTCAAGATTATATTCAATTTACACCTCAATAGCAATGCCCCATACAATTATTTACGTTGTTATCATTATACCGTTTCTTCGGGATCGGTTCAATCTGCAAACAGAAAAAGCCCTGCGTTTTCTACAGTGCACACATTGAATGTTGAAAATTCAATGGTTCGTCCTATTGACGGTCTTGCGCCGAACAGCTATAATATAATTGAAATTATCATAATTCAAATTATATTAAGCGAGAGGTGAATGACATGGACTTCATCGGCAGAACATCCGAACTGGCAACGCTGAATGCAGAATTAGAGCGCGGCAGCGGCTTTGTGGTGATTTACGGCAGGCGGCGCGTTGGAAAAACAACGCTGATCAAAGAGTTTATCAAAGATAAACGTGCGTTCTACTTTCTGACAACCACAGAAAGTGAAGCCCAGAGTATGAAGCGGTTTGCCGGAGTGCTTTCCCGTACCACAAAGAATCCCATGCTCAGTAAGGTCACATTCACCGACTGGCTGGATTTATTCCAAGTGGTAGCAGATGACCACCCGGACGAGAAAAAGGTGCTTGTCATTGATGAATTTCCGTATCTGGTCAAGACGAACCCGGATTTTCCGTCCATCCTGCAAAACGCATGGGATGAAGTGCTGAAAGACCATAACGTGATGCTGATTCTCTGCGGCTCCCTGATCAGCATGATGAAAAAACACGCTCTGGCCTACGACAGCCCACTTTATGGCCGCAGAACGGCGCAGATTCGGCTGATGCCGCTGCAATTTACGGATGTGTATGCGGCGCAGAACCTGTCATTTGAGCAGGCAGTGGATCAGTATGCCATTACAGGCGGCGTACCGAAATATATGGAGTTTTTCCAGACGGATGAACCGCTGGTAGAGCAGATTCGGCGTGTTGTGTTGTCCAAAAATGGTTTTCTGTATGAAGAACCCGATTTCCTGCTTAACGAAGAAGTGCAAACGCCCATCAACTATTTCTCCGTTCTGAAAGCAATCTCGGACGGCAACCATAAGCTGAGCAAGATCGGCATGACGATGGAACAGAACACATCAGCGATTACGCCGTACCTGAAAACACTGATCGACCTTGGCTTTGTCACCAAAAATGTCCCCATCACAGAAAAGAACCCGGAGCGCTCCCGAAAGAGCCTGTATTATGTTTCGGACAACTTCATCCGTTTCTGGTTCCGCTATGTGTACCCGTTCAAGGGGGAGCTGGAACTGGATAATCAGCAGATCGTGCTGGATGAGATGGGCAAAGACTTCAAGCAAAAATTTGTGGCTTTCGCTTACGAGAGCATCTGTCGGAACATCTTTGCGGAGCTGTGCCGCAAGGGTCAAATCGACTTTGCACCCTCACGCATTGGCTCTTACTGGCGCAACGACAACGAGGGAGACACGGAGATCGACGTTGCTGCGGTGGACAATCAGCACAAGCGGCTGTTCCTTGGCGAGTGCAAGTACCATGCGAAACCTGTGGATGTGGCGGTCTACTCTGCCTTGCAGGAAAAGGGGCAGTCCAAAGAACTTACAGCGGCCTTTAAGGGCTACAAAATTGTGTACGGGCTGTTCTCCAAGAGCGGCTTTACCGATCGACTGGTGGAGATGGCAGCGGAGAATTCCAACCTGATTCTGATTCAGGAAGATGCAGTTTACAAGAAATAATATAATCCAAATTATCATAATTTGAATTATGATAATTTGAAAATGTTTTTCATCTTGTAATGCTGCACGAATAGTATATAATACCTTTAGAGGATAGTGGCGTTGACCAGCTATCGGTGGCATTGAAGCAATAGACTGGTTCGGCATCAGCCTGTTGTGGAGCCAAACCGTGGGTTAAGCGAAAGCCACAAGCCGAATAGATTTCCTCGAATCGAACAAAAACGCAAAATGCCCGCCCACCGTGGAGATTCAGCTCCACAGGTGAGCGGGCATTCTTTTGTTCCTTGGCGGTGCACTGCACGGCGGCACTATAAAAGGCCGTCTGCAATACTCGTCTTTTATCCGGTCTTATTTACACCACTTGGCAAATTCTTCGTCCGTGCACTTGACGTAGTGGCTGCCCTCCACATGGTGGCTGGTGCCCTTGGAATAGTCGATGCCGGAGGTAGCATAGTCGTAAGTCTCAGCCACGCGGCGCTTTTCCACCACCGGGTTCGGCAGCGGGATGGCCGACAGCAGGCTCCGGGTGTAGGGGTGGATGGGGTGCTCGAAGATCTCCTCGGTGGTGCCGGTCTCCAGCAGATGCCCCAGATGCAGCACACCGATGCGGTCGGAGATGTACTTGACCATGGACAGGTCGTGGGCGATGAACAGATACGCCGTGCCGGTCTCCTGCTGGATATCCTTCATCAGGTTGACCACCTGCGCCTGAATGGACACATCCAGTGCCGAGATGCACTCGTCCGCGATGATGAGCTTGGGGTTCATGATGAGGGCGCGGGCGATGCCCACGCGCTGGCGCTGACCGCCGGAGAACTGGTGGGGGTAGCGCTCGGCGTGCTCCGGGGCAAGGCCGACCTTGGCAAGGATCTTTTCCACCTTTTCGCGGCGCTCTGCCTGCGTTTTGTACATATGGTGGATATCCAGCCCCTCGCCGATGATGTCCTCCACCTTCTTGCGGGGGTTCAGGGACGCCATGGGGTCCTGAAAGATCATCTGCATCTGGGTGCGCAGGGTATTGTTCTGCGCATGGGTCAGACGGCCGCTGATATCCTGCCCGTCAAAGGTGAGCTTGCCCGCAGTGGGGTCGTACAGGCGGATGATGCTGCGGCCGATGGTGGATTTGCCCGAGCCGGACTCGCCCACCAGACCGTAGGTCTCGCCGGGGTAGATCTCAAAGCTGACATCGTCCACCGCCTTGACCGTAAAATTCTTGTTGACGCGGAAATACTGCTTCAGCCCTTCGACCTTCAGCAGCGGGGTCGTGCTCTGTGCTGCCATTTATTCCGCCTCCTCGATCTTTTTTGCTTCTGCTTTCATGCGGGCAATGCGCTCCTTGAGCTCCGGCGGCAGCTCCACCTTGGGGGCGCGGGGGTCCAGCAGCCATGTTGCCGCATAGTGGGTATCGCTGATCTTGAACATGGGCGGGTCGATCTCGTCGTCGATGTTCAGCGCAAAGCGGTTGCGGGGCGCAAAGGCATCGCCGGGCTTCTCGTGCAGCAGGTTCGGCGGCGAGCCGGGAATGGTATACAGACGGTCGTCGGCGGTGTCAAGGTCGGGCATAGCCGACAGCAGACCCCATGTGTAGGGGTGCTTGGGGTCGTAGAAAATCTCGTCGATGGTGCCGGTCTCCACGATCTTGCCGGCGTACATCACGTCCACATAATCTGCCACCTTTGCCACAACGCCAAGGTCGTGGGTGATGTAGATGACCGAGATGCCGCG
>CAKTCY010000071.1 GCA_934540955.1 uncultured Faecalibacterium sp. | reverse complement strand
AACCAGCCCCCTGCGGCGCAGATCTATGTGGTAGTACACGAGTACTGCCACTTTTTGCAGCTGAACCACAGCCCGGCCTTCTGGGCGGAGGTGGAAAAGCTGCTGCCGGACTGGAAGACCCGGCGGGAGCTGCTGAAAAAATAATCTATCGTAAAAACGGAGGGAAGTTCCCTTGGAAAACGAAAAAAAGACCGGCGATAAATATTCCAAGCTTGCCGGCAATACTTTGATCTTTGCAATCTCCAGCTTTTCATCCAAGCTGCTCACCTTGATCGTACAGCCCTTTCTGACCTACGCCATGGCGGAGATCTCGGATCTGGGTCTGTCCAAGATCCTGAGCCAGTACGCAAACCTGCTCATCCCCTTTGTGTCCATGGGTATGTCCAACGCCATCATCCGCTTTGGTCTGGACAAGGGCAACAGCGAAAAGCAGGTGTTCACCAACGGCCTGCTCACCATTCTGGGCGGCTTCGGCATTCTGGTGCTGTGCTGGCCGGTCACCCAGTTTTTGCCGGATATGGCGCAGTACGGTCTGCTGATCTACATTTATGTGCTCATGAGCTGTCTGCGCACCCTGTGCACACAGTTCGTGCGCAGCCGTCAGTGGAACAAGCTGGTGGCAGTGGACGGCGTGCTGTGCACCGTGGCCACCATGGCATTCTATGTGCTGTATCTGGTGGGCTTCAAGTGGGGCGCCAACGGCTACCTGCTGGCTATCATCAGCGGCGATCTGGTCAGCGTGCTGTTCCTGCTGTGCACCGGCAAGCTGTGGAACTATGTGGAGTTGAAGGGCATCAACAAAAAGCTGTGGCGGCAGATGCTCAACTTCTCGCTGCCCATGATCCCGGCGCAGATCAGCTTCTGGATCATCAACGCCTCCGACCTGTTCTTCGTGCGCGAGATGTGCGAAGGGCTGGACGGGCGCACCGGCAACGCATGGAGCGGTCTGCTTTCCACCGGCTACTTCCTGCCCACCATCCTGACCACACTGGGACTGATCTTCTACGATGCGTGGCAGCTTTCCGCCGTCACCGAGGAAGAGGAGCGCGCCCGGTTCTTTACCAAGATCTTCCGCACCTACTCCAGTGTGCTGTTCTGCTGCGCGGCGGGCATTATCTGGCTGTGCCGCCCGGTGATGCACGTCATGAAGTCCAACTATTACTACGCATGGCATTTTGTGCCCTTCCTCGTGCTGGCTTCCACTTGCAGCTGCTTCAACCAGTTCATGAACAGCGTGTATGTGGTGACCAAAAAGTCTGACCGCAGCATGGTCACCATGATGGCGGGCGCTATCAGCAACTGCATCATGAACTACTTCTTCATCAAGCTGTGGGGGCCTGTGGGCGCGACCTATGCGTCCTTCCTTGGCCTTGCGCTGGTGTTCACCCTGCGTGCGGTGGATGCCCGCCGCATGATCGGGATGCACGTCCACCCGGGGCGGGTGCTGGCAAACGCCGCCGCGCTGGTGTTCGAGGCCTTTGTGCTGCTGGCAGAGCCGCCGCTGTACGGGTTGTGGACGGGGCTGATCACGCTGGTGATCATCCTGTACAACTTTGCGGGCGTATGGGCGATGGCACGGGTGCTGCTGCCCCGCCTGCTGGGCCGCCGGGGCAAGGCGCTGGTAGCCGCCGTGGACGGCTGGCTGAAGCCGAAAAAGGCGTAAAACTGGACGATTTGGAATGCGCTCCGCATTTGCTTTGCGCATATTCAGCGGAAAAATTATTTTATAGTTTCGGAATACCGGAGCGTCTGCGGACGCTCCGGTATTCCATTTTCACGGGGAAGAACATAAAGGTGAGTAATATATTTTTACAATTTATGGAACTTGCTCAAGTTTTTCCCTTCTGGTGGTTGACGGCATAGGCCGGAATCCGTATACTATAAATATATCTTGTACAAAAGTGTACAAACAGGATACAGACGAAAGGCGGTGGACATCATTCTCAGACGATCGCTCCCCAAGCTGCGGGAAAAGCTTTTGGAGGCGCTGCAGGCGGTGCTGCCCATTGTGGCCATTGTGCTGGTGCTCTGCTTTACGGTAGCACCGGTGTCGCCCAGCATCCTGCTGTGCTTTTTGCTGGGCGCTGCCATGATCGTGGTGGGCATCATGTTCTTTACTCTGGGTGCAGAGATGAGCATGACCCCCATGGGCGAGCGGGTGGGTGCAGTCATCACCCGCAGCCGCAAGCTGCCCCTCATTCTCGTGCTCGGCTTTTTGCTGGGCTTCCTTATCACCATCTCCGAGCCGGACTTACAGGTGCTGGCAAATCAGGTGCCCTCCATTCCAAGCGGCACCCTGATCCTTTCGGTGGCGGCGGGCGTGGGCCTGTTTCTGGTCTTTGCCTTCCTGCGTATGCTCATCGGCATCGCGCTGCCAAAGCTGCTGGTGCTGTTCTATGGGCTCATCTTTTTGCTGGCGGCCTTTGTGCCCAAGGAGTTCCTCGCGGTGGCGTTTGACTCCGGCGGCGTGACCACCGGCCCCATGACCGTGCCCTTTATCATGGCGCTGGGCGTGGGCGTTTCCTCCATCCGAAGCGACCGCCACGCGGCGGACGACAGCTTTGGTCTGGTGGCGATGTGCTCCATCGGCCCTATTCTGGCGGTGCTGACGCTGGGCATCGCGTTCCGCGCAGCGGACAGCACCTACATCCCGCCTGTTCTGCCGGAGGTGGCAGACTCGGTGGAGCTGTGGAAGCTGTTCCGGGAAGGTCTGCCCACCTATCTGGGAGAGATCGCCCGCTCGCTGCTGCCCATCGTGCTGATGTTCGGCGCGTTTCAGCTCATCGCCCTGCGGCTGGACCGCCGCACATTGGGGCGCATCGGCGTGGGTCTTGCGTATACCTATATCGGCCTTGTGCTCTTTTTGACCGGCGCAAACGTGGGCTTTATGCCCGCCGGTAACTATTTGGGACAGGTGCTGGCAGGCAGCGGGATGCGCTGGGCGCTCATCCCCATCGGAATGCTTATCGGCTACTTTATCGTTAAGGCCGAGCCTGCGGTCTATGTGCTGAACAAGCAGGTGGAAGAGGTGACCGACGGCGCTATCTCGGCGCAGGCCATGGGTCTGGCGCTTTCCGCTGGCGTGTCCATCTCGGTGGGTCTTGCCATGGTGCGGGTGCTGACCGGCATCTCCATCCTGTGGTTCCTTGTGCCGGGCTATGTGTTCGCCATCAGCATCTCCTTTGTGGTGCCCAAGCTATTCACCGCCATTGCGTTTGACGCGGGCGGCGTGGCCTCCGGCCCCATGACCGCTACCTTCCTGCTGCCGCTGGCGCAGGGTGCCTGCGTGGCGGTGGGCGGCAACATCGTGACTGACGCCTTCGGCGTGGTGGCCATGGTCGCCATGACCCCGCTGATCACCGTGCAGATGATGGGTCTGGTGGCGCAGCTGCGCACCCGCAAGGCACGGACGGCGCAGCCCGCTGCGGTGCTTGCCACCGTGTTTGCAGACCTGCCGGATGACGCCATTATCGAGCTGTAAAGGAGGCAGAACGTGAGCAGTTTGTTTTTGATGATCACCATCACCGACCGCCGCTCTACCGACGGCTTTTTGCAGCTGTACAAAAGCCACGGCGTAACGGTAAGTATGCGCACCGTGGGCTCCGGCACGGCGGTGCAGGAGACGCTTTCCACCCTTGGGCTGGAAAAGACCGAAAAGGCGGTGCTGCTGGCCGTGGTAACGGCAGAAAGCTGGCAGAGGGTCCAGAAGGATCTGCGCCGCAAAATGCAGATCGATGTGCCGGGCACCGGCATTGCGTTCATTGTGCCGCTGAGCAGCATCGGCGGCAAACGGGCGCTGATGTTCCTCACCGAGCACCAGCCCCTTACATGGAAGGAGGAGAGCACCTTGAAGGATACCCGCTATGAACTGCTGCTGGTGGTGGCAAATCAGGGCTACACCGGCTCCATTATGGACGCTGCCCGCACCGCCGGTGCAGGCGGCGGTACGGTGATCCACGCAAAGGGCACCGGCATGGAGGGTGCAGCCGCCTTTCTGGGCGTGGAGCTGGTGAACGAAAAGGAGCTGGTGCTTATCGTCAGCCGCACCAGCCAGAAAAACACCATCATGAAAGCCATCATGGAGGGGGCAAACCCCAAGGCGGGCGCCATCGTGTTCTCGCTGCCGGTGACCGATACCGCCGGTCTGCGGCTGATGGAAGAGGACGATGCCCAGCCGGAAGCTGCCCTGTGACCCCTTAAAAATTGATCCCGATATCCGCATTTATCGCCGAAGGCTTGATAAATGCGGATATTTTCGTTATCATAGTAGAAGAAGCTTCAACTATAAACAAAGGAAGATGAAGATGACGCAATTAACACGCAAGCAACAGCAGCTCTTCAATGCACTGTCCATCGTGGTGGGCAACGCGATGTATGCGCTGACTGTGGTATTATTTCTGATGCCCTCCGGCCTCATCACCGGCGGTGCTACCGGTATTGCACTGGCGTTCAACAAGGTCACCGGCCTGCCGGTGTCCGCAGTGCTGTTCGTGGTCAACGTGGCCATGCTGCTGCTGGGCTGGTGGGTGCTGGGACGCCGCTTTGCCCTGAACACCATGGCAAGCACGGTGCTCAGTCCCTTTTTTATGGCGCTGTGGGAGCGCTTATTGGGCAGCCTTGTGCTGACCGATGATCTGGTGCTGAACACCGTATTTGCGGGCTTTGGCATCGGCATCTCGCTGGGCATCACCATCCGCGCCGGTGCCTCCACCGGCGGCATGGATATCCCCCCGCTGGTGCTGAACAAGTGGTTCCACCTGCCGGTGTCCAGCACCATGATGGTCTTCGACTTTCTCATTCTGGCGGCGCAGGCGGCCTTCAGCCCGGTGCGGCAGTCCCTGTACGGCGTGGTGATGGCCATTATCTACACCGTTGTGCTGGACAAGGTGCTCATGCTGGGCACCACCCGCACCGAGGTAAAGATCATCAGTGCCAAGTCCGACGAGATCTGCGCCGCCATTTTTGCGCAGCTGGACCGCGGCGTGACCATCCTGCACGGCGAGGGCGGCTATTTGCGGGAGCCGGAGTCGGTGCTGCTGAGTGTCGTTTCCAACCGGCAGCTGCCAAGGCTGGAAAAGCTGGCGCACGCCATCGACCCCACCTGCTTTATGATCGTGAGCCACGTTACCGAGGTGAGCGGGCGCGGCTTCTCGCTGGAAAAGGACTATCAGGCAGAGGGGTAAGCGGATTTCCGCAAGGCTCTTGCAAAACTGCCCCGGTTTGGGGTATAGTATAGAGGAACAGTAGGTTATACTGTATCTCACCCAAAACAGAAAGGAAAAGCTATCATGTTTGATATTTTCAATATGCTCAAAAAAGAGGAACACACCGCACCCAAGCAGGTGACCCGCGATACCATCATCGGCGACATTCTGGATATGGACCAGACCACCGCTCCCTATTTTATGGAGATCGGCATGCACTGCCTGGGCTGCCCGGCTTCCCGCGGCGAGACCATCGAGGAGGCCTGCGAGGTGCACGGCGTGAACTGCGACGAGCTGCTGGAGAAGCTGAACACCCATCTGGCAGCCAAGAAGGCCTGAGTGCTGCCCACACTGGATGCGCGTCTGACCGCAGCGGCAGAGCTGGTGCGCCCGGGACAGCCGGTGGCGGACATCGGCTGTGACCACGGCAAGCTGACGGCGGTGCTGGCGGCTTCGGGCAGATACCCGAAGGTCATCGGGGCAGACCTGCGCCCCGGCCCGCTGGCAAAGGCAAAACAGACGCTGGAAAATGCAGGCTGTCTGGACCGCGCTGAGCTTCGGCTCGGCGACGGTCTTTCTGTGTTGTCTGCCGGGGAGGTGGGCAGCATCGTGCTGGCAGGCGTGTCGGCGCAGACCACATGGGAGATCATCGAAAAAGCGCCGTGGGTGTCCGCTGTGGGCGGGCCGCGCCTTGTCATGGTGCCCGCCACCCGGCACAGCGAGCTGCGCCGCTGGCTGTGGCAGCACGGCTTTGCCCTTGTGGCCGACCGCCCGGTGCAGGCCGCAGGCCGCTGGTATGCGGTGATGGCGGCAGAGTACACCGGCGAGGTGATAGAACCCACCTTTACCCGGTGTCTGCTGGGGGATACCGGCTGCTGGCCGGAGGGTGCGGGCTACGCCGCGTGGCAGCGGGCAAAGCTGCCACGGATGCGGCTGGGCGTGCCGGACGGCAGTGCGCTTGCCGCAGAGATGGATGCCATTCTGAAAGAGGGAAACTGAAATGACCACGGTACAGCAGGTATACGAAGTAATGCAGCGGCTTGCCCCGCCGGAGCTGGCAGAGCACTGGGATAACCCCGGCCTGCTGGTGGACTGCGGCGGCGCTGTGCGCCGGGTGCTGGTGACGCTGGACATCACCCCGGAGGTGGTGGCAGAGGCTGCGGCAAAGCAGTGCACGGTCATTGTGGCGCACCACCCGGTCATCTTTGACCCGCTCAAGCGGCTGTGCCCCGCCGATGTGCCCTATCAGCTGGTGCAGGCGGGCATTTCCGCCATCTGTATGCACACCAATCTGGATGCCGCCGAGGGCGGAGTGAACGATGTGCTGGCCGACCTTTTCGGCATCCGGCAGCGCACCGCCTTTGCAGACGGCTGCGGCCGGGTAGGGGACATCGACCCCATCACTGTGCCGGAGTTGGCAGCGCTGGCGCAGCACAAGCTGGCTGCCCTGTGCAACGCACCGGCCACCGGCGCGGCGGTGCAGGTGAAGTTTGCCGATACCGGAAAGCCGGTGCGCCGGCTGGCGGTCATCAGCGGCGCGGGCGGCAGTCTGTTTGCCGAAGCCATCGCCGAGGGTGCGGACTGTCTGCTGACCGGCGAAGCCAACCACCACCATGCACTGGACGCCAAGCGGCTGGGGCTTTCCCTCATTGCGGCGGGGCATTACGCCACTGAGTTCCCGGTGACCGCCGCTGTGGCAGCTGCCCTGCGCACCGCCCTGCCGGAGCTGGAGGTGCTGGTAAGCACCGAGAACCGCGACCCTTATACTTATTTATAAAGAGAACCCTCTCCGTCATTGCTGCGCAATGCCACCTCCCCCGAAAGGGGGAGGTTTTATGGCGCGCCCGGGCAGAAAAGCTCCCCCCTCGGGGGAGCTGGCAAAGCCGAAAGGCTTTGACTGAGAGGGTCATAGATAAAACGAGGTAACATTTATGGCACTGGATGCCGCGACACTGGCGCTGACGGCAGCGGAGCTGAAGGCCACCCTGACCGATGCCAAGATCGCAAAAATTTTTGAACCGACCCGGGATGAGCTGGTCATCACCCTGCGCACCCGCACCGATACCTACGCGCTGCTGCTGTCTGCCCGCAGCGGCTCTGCCCGGGTGTGCCTGACCGAGGAGACCTTTGAAAACCCCGAGACGCCGCCCTCCTTCTGTATGCTCATGCGCAAGCACCTGACCGGCGGCAGACTGCTGGACGTGCACATGGAGCCGGGCGACCGCATCGTCTACTTTGATTTTCAGTGCACCAACGAGATGGGCGACCTTGTGCGCAATACCCTGTGCGCTGAGCTGATGGGGCGCTACTCCAACCTTGTGCTGGTGCAGAGCGGCAAAATTATCGACGCCCTCAAGCGGGTGGATTTTGAGGACAGCGACGTCCGGCAGCTGCTGCCGGGCTTGCCCTACACCACGCCTCCCAAGCCTGTCCGCCCGGATTTTCTGCTGGTGAGCAGTGCATCCATCGTGGCAGCGGCCTGTCAGCGGGAGCTGCCGGTGGCAGATGCCCTGAACAAGACGGTGGCCGGCGTTGGCCCGGTGGTCTGCCGCGAGGCCGCATGGCGCGCCTTTGACGGGGAGCACCTGCCCGCCAACGAGCTGACCGATGCCCAGAAGCGCAGCCTGATGGCGGCGATCGACGAGCTGAAGGAGCTGCACGCGCAGGGCGGCTGTCCCTGCAGCGTCACCGCGCCGGACGGCAAGCCGGTGGAGTATACCTTCTTCCGTCCGCAGCAGTACGGCGAGCAGTACACCATCCGGGAGTGGCCGTCCTTCAACGCAATGCTGGAGGGCTACTACGCCGAGAAGGACCGCGCCGAGCGGCTGCGCACCAAGAGCAAGGAGCTGCACAAGGCAGTGCACAATATGTACGACCGCGCTCTGCGCAAGCAGGCTGCCCGGCAGGAGGAGCTTGCCGCCAGCGGCAAAAGCGAAAAGCTGCGCCTGTACGGCGAGCTGCTGTCTGCCAACCTCTATCTGGCGCAAAAGGGCATGAAGAGCCTGACCGTGCCCAACTGGTACGATGAGGGCAAAGAGGTGACCATCCCGCTGGATCTGCGGTTCAGCCCCAGCCAGAACGCCCAGAACTTCTTTAAGAACTACAAAAAGAAGCAGACCGCCGCCCGGATGCTGGTGGACCTGTTGGCAGAGGGCGAAAAGGAGATCGCCTATCTGGAAACGGTGCTCTACGAGGTGGAAAGCGCCTCCGGCGAAGCCGCCCTGAACGAGATCCGCATGGAGCTGAAAAATCAGGGCTACCTGAAATACTACAAGCAGCGGGACAAAAAGCAGAAGCCTGCGGATTTTCTGCGCTATACCTCCAGCGACGGCTTTGAGATCTTGGTAGGCCGCAACAACGCCCAGAACGACAAGCTTACCCTGCACACCGCCCGGGGCAAGGACCTGTGGTTCCATGTGCAGAAGGCACCCGGCAGCCATGTTGTGGTCATGAGCCGGGGCGAGGACATCCCGGACACCACCAGGCAGGAGGCTGCGGAGCTGGCGGTCATCCATTCCAGCGCCTACAAGGCGGGCACCGGCGCCAAGGTGGCGGTGGACACCACCGAGGTGAAGAACATCTGGAAAGCCAGCGGCGCCAAGCCCGGCATGGTGCTGTACGAGGTATACACCACCGTCTACATCACCCCGCGCGAGGGGCTGGAGGAGCAGCTGAAGAAGAAATGATTTAAAAAAGGGGTTCTGAAAAGCCTGCGGGCTTTTCAGAACCCCTTTTTCACGGAAGGGATTTCCTATATAATAGGTATAACCCCCGCCTTTCCCGCCCATACTGATGCTGAAAAGGGGAGCGGGGGAGTTTTCCACCGGCAAAAAGCGCTGGGATTGTGCATCTTGCACAGAAAATGCGGCCATTGACAAAACAGAGAAAATAAAAAAGAAAAATCGTAATTTTCTGCAAAAAACACTTGCCAAATAGACGAAG
>CAKTCY010000070.1 GCA_934540955.1 uncultured Faecalibacterium sp. | reverse complement strand
GGCGGCACCGGGCTTGGGCTTGCCATCGTCAAGCACATTGCCCGCATCCACAATGCCCGCATCAAGCTGGAAAGTCAGGTGGACGTTGGCACCACCATCACCGTTACCTTTCCTACCGCCTCCTAATACAGCATGAAATGCACGTCTGTCCGTAATTGCGGGCAGGCGTTTTTTGTTGGGGCAAAACCTGCAATGCTGTCGCTCCGCAGCGCTGCCCGGGCTTGCAGGTGCAGTACGTCCACGCCCTGCTGCCAGCAGCCTTGCAAAAGTGCCGTACACTGCGCCGCAAGCTGTTGCCGCTGCGCCTGCGTGGGCAGCGGGCTATGGGCGGCACGCTGACAATCCAGCCGCACAAGCACCTGCGCCTTTTGCAGGGTGACCGAAACGGTGCAGCGCCGGATGCCGATGCGCTCCCCCTCCAGCCAGAGCTGCCGGGTGCCGCTCTGCCCGGTAAGCAGCCGGTATATCTCGGCCTGCTCCGGGGAAAAAAGCGTATTGCCCGCTACGGTATGCAGAACCCCGCCCTCCTGTACGGTTACCTCTTCCGTGCTCCACCCGAGAACAGGCAGAAGCCCCGGTTCTGTGTGCTGATACAGCCGGGGTGCGGTGGGCGCTGCGGCCTTTAGCTGTGCCATCAGGGCGTCCGGTAAAGCGGCTTGCGCGGTAAGGTGGTCTATCTCTCCCTCTGCGCAAAGCAGCCTTGCCGCCGTGCGCCCGCAGCCGCGCCGCAGCACCAGCTGCTCGTACTCTGTTAATAAGGGCTCTTCGGCCTCTGGCAGCAGCAGATAATCACACAGGCGGTAGCTTGCCGCTTGGGGCAGTGCCTGCTCTGCTGCAGCCAGTGCCCTCTCCATCGTTTGCCCCTCTGCCTGCACAAACTGCAATGCGCCAGAGGCCTCGGCGGCATCGGCGGCGGCCTGCGGTGCCTGATAGAGCAGCCCTGCTTGATACCCCTGTTCGGTCTGCGCCAGATACACCGCCCGCACCATGCTTTTCTCGGTGCTCTCGCAGCGCAGAAATAAAAGGCACCACCCTGCCAGCAGCAAATACAGCAGCGGCTTGTAAGCTTTTGCGTTTTTCATGGCTGCACCTCTGCCTCCGGCTGCTGCCAGAGCAAGCGGATGACGGCGCACAGCATAGCCGCCCGGTAGACAGCGCACAGCAGCCACAGTAGCAAAAGCAGCGCATCCATGCGGGAAAAGCTGCCACCGCTCCACGCCCGCAGCAGCTCCAACCGGGGGTATGTGCCGCTGCCAAACAACAAAGCGCCGCCCAGCAAGGCCGCTGCCTGCACCGCAAAGCCCCATAGTGGCAGCCAGACCGTGCGGCGCACCGACTGCGCGCCACACAGAAGCGCTCCGGCAAAATATTCAGCGTAGACCGGTACGCCCCAGCCCGTTGCCGTTGGCTGTGCCGGGGTAAACAAACGATACCAGTGCAGTTGCCCTGCAAGCCCCAGCAGGCAGACTACGCCGCCCACAGCGGCAAACCACCACAGCACCCGCGCCGAGGCATTCCAGCTTGCGGGACGGATGCCCCACCCAGCCCAGAGCAGCAGCGGCAGAAAGCCCAGCAGTGCCATGGAGGAAAACTCTGCCGCGCACAGCCCTTGCGCCTGCGCGAGGGTGTGCACCAGCTCCATAAAAAGCCCGGCTGTCAGTGCCAGCCGCACCGCAAGGGAGGGTGCTTTGTTCTGCAACGCCGCCGCTGCCAGCGCTGAAAGGATGCACAGACATACTACGCCGACCGCGCCCAGCCACAGCGCCCGGCGCACCGGGACGCTTTGCGGGATGCCGTCTGCCAGTGCTGCCGTGACCACACTGAGGGTCAGTGCAGCCGGGGTAAAGCGTTCTGTTTGCTGCTTCATGACTGTCGTTTCCCCCTCTCCCGCTTTTGCCAGATATTGAACCCCTGCCGGGACAGCTGCCGGTAGTTGCGGCGCAGAATGCCATCCTCGGAAAGCGGCTGCTGCGGGAAGGGGTGCGGCGCAAGGTATGGCACGCCCAGCGCCTCGGTGCTGACAATACTGAGCAGAAAGCCGAAAAACGCTGCTGCCAGCCCCACCGGTCCAGCAAGCCCCGCCAGCAGCACCGTACCGATGCGCAGCAGGGTGGCGGGCTCGTATAAGCCCGGGGTGACAAAGACCGCAATGGCCGTAATACTTGCCACAAAGATGACCGGGGTGCTCATGAGCCCGGTGGCAATGGCGGCATCGCCAATGATGAGCGCCGACACCAGACTGACCGAGTGCCCCAGCGACTGCGGCATCCGCAGCCCTGCCTCCCGGATGATCTCTAAAATCAGGATCACCAGCAGCATCTCGGCAAACAGGGGCAGCGGAGTAGCCTTTTCAGCTGCTTCGATCTTGTACAGCAGCTGCGGGGGCAACAGCTCCGGCAGATACACCGCCACGCACACAAAGACACCCGGCAGAAACACCGTAAGGTAAAAGGAAAAGTACTTCAGCACCCGCAAAAAAGAGGAAAACACTGCCGTAGAAGCATAATCGTCCAGACACTCGAACTGCTCACTGAAGAGCGCAGGCAGCACCAGCGCCGAAGGGCTGCCGTTGACCAAAACGATCAACTTCCCCTCACACAATTTTGCGGCGGCGACCGCCGGGCGTTCGGTGTAGTGTACCGGGGTGAACAGCCGCGCCTTGCCGGGCAGCAGCCACGGCACAAAATAGCTGGAATCCAGCAGCAGCTCCGGCCTTGCACTTTGCAAAATGGCGCGCACCCGGCGCACCATGGCGGGGTCGGCACGGTCCTTGCAGTAGCAAAGAGCGTACTCTGTATTGCAGCAGGTGTGCGCCTGTGCGGCCTCCTGCACAAGGGTATCGGTACGGACAAGACGGCGCAAAAGGCTCAGGTTCACCCGCAGCAGATCGGTAAAGCCTTCCCTGCTGCCGCGCAGGTTGCCCTCGGTGGAGGGCTCCTGCACAGAACGGAACTTGAGGCTCTGCACTGAAAAAACAATGCCGCTGCTGCACCCTTCTAATAGCAGCACTGCCATGCCGGCTGTCAGACGCGCTACGAGCTGCGGCATATCCTGCACCGGGGTGCTCTCGGCCGGGAAAGCCGAGCCGTGCAGGATATACGCATAGGCCTGCGCGCCGGTAAGCCGGACAGAAGCAGACTGCCGCCCGGCGGCATCCAGCAACAGCTCCCAGAGCGAATCAAGGCTTGCCATGCCGTCAAACATTACGATACACCCCGGACAACCATATAAAACGATCTTCTTCGCATAATAGTCTGCCGATTTGCCAAACCTAGCATCAAGCGCGGACAGGTTTTCCGCAAGGCTTTGCGAAAGCAACTGCACATTCATCACTCCTTTGTGTGTGCAGTATGCCCGCTTTGCCGCAGCGGAATACGCCGCGCACCCCGCACCGGGAGGGTTTGTGTATGAAACTGCTGCTTTGCCGTACCATTATCCTGTATCTCTGCGTTTTGTTTGCCATGCGGCTGATGGGCAAGCGTCAGCTGGGAGAGCTGCAGCCGGAGGAGCTGGTATCCACCATCCTGATCTCCAATCTGGCGTCCATCTCCATTGAATCGGAGGATGTGCCCATCACCGCCAGCCTCATCCCGCTGTTCCTCATTGCGGCGCTGGAGCTGCTGGGTTCGGTGGTGAGTTTCCGCAGCCAGAGGTTCTTCAATTTTCTCTCCGGGCGTCCCAAAACGGTCATTCTGGACGGAAAGATCGACCAGAACGCTTTGCGGATGCTGCGGCTGACCACCGCTGACCTGATGGAGGCGCTGCGCGGCAAGGATATCTTCGACCCGCGCAGGGTGTCCTACGCTGTCATTGAAACGAACGGCACGCTGTCGGCGGCGCTGCGCCCGGAGCAGGAAGCGGCTACCCTAGCAGACTTGCAGCTGAAGGTACAGCAGACACAGGCCACCATCCCCTTTGTACTGGACGGGCAGGTGCTGGAGGACAATCTGCGCTGGTGCGGCAAGGACCGTGCATGGCTGGAGCGCACCGCCACGGCAAACACGGTTCTGCCACAGGAGATTTTACTGCTCATCGGCAACGAGACCGAGGACTATTTTCTGCTGAAAAAGGAAAGCCGTCAGCCGGGAGGAAAGCGATGAAGCGGATCTATGCGTGTATCCTGATCGTAGCCGTGCTGCTGGGGGTATCCCTTTACAGCAGCGGACGGGTGCAGGGCTTTGCACAGGATATCTCGGCTGACTTGGACTGTGCCCTTGAGGCTGTGCGTCAGAAGGACTTCCCTACTGCGCGGCAGGCGCTTGCCGAGGGCGCAGAGCTTTGCGACACTATGCGCCAGACCATGAGCCATCTGCTGCGCACGGCCGACTACACGGAGCTGGAAGCTGCACTGCGGGCAGCAGACGGATACCTTGAGCAGCAGGCCACCGAGGACGCGCTGGGCGAGCTGCGCCGCGCACAGGTAGAGGTGGAGCGGCTGGAATGGCTTGCCCGGCGGCTGGTGTAAGATGCGCAAAAAAGGACACTGCACAGTGTTTCGTGCAGTGTCCTTTTTAAGTTATAGGTTACTGGTTTTCCTTGCGGTCGCCCACAAGCTTTTTCAGTTCATCAAGGAAGCTTTCCACATCTGCGAACTGGCGGTAGACCGAGGCGAAGCGGATATAGGCCACCTCGTCGATCTTTTTCAGCTCCTGCATGGTCAGCTCGCCAATGCGCACACTGGGGATCTCGCGGTCGTAGGAGCTGAACAGGGACTGCTCGATGCTGCTGACAGCACGCTCCAGCGTTTCGTAGCTGACAGGGCGCTTGGCGCAGGCGCGCAGCATGGCGTTGAACAGCTTCTGCCGGTCAAAGGGCTCGCGGGAGTTATCCTTTTTGATGACCACCAGCGGCACTGTTTCCACCACCTCGTAGGTGGTAAAGCGCATGTGGCAGTTCAGGCACTCGCGGCGGCGGCGGATGCGCTCGTTATCTTCCGTGGGGCGGGAGTCGATCACCTTGGATTCCTCCGCGCCGCAATAAGGGCACTTCATCTTTTGTTCCTCCGCCTCAGTTTTTCTTTTTGCTGCGCTCGCTCCACAGCATCCATGCCGAGGTGGAAACGCACAGAGAGGTGTACACACCGCTGATCATACCCATCATCAGCGGGAACGCAAAGGTAAAGATGCTGTCCAGACCGTACAGCTTTGCCACGATGCACATGACACCCAGTGCCATCACGGTGGTGATGGTGGTGATCAGGGTGCGGCGGGCAGACTGATTGACCGACTGGTTGACCAGCTCCTCAAAGCTGCCCTTTTTGCCCATGAGGGCGCGGTTCTCGCGGATGCGGTCGTACACCACAACGGTATCGTTGATGGAGTAGCCGAGGATGGTGAGCATGGCGGCAATAAAGTTGCCGTCCAGTGCGGTGCGCAGCAGCACAAAGGTGCCGAACACCACCATCAGGTCGTTGACCAGCGCCAGCACTGCCATCATGCCGCCGGTCAGACCGCCGATGTTCTTGAAGCGCAGGGCGATATACAGCAGAATGAGCACCAGTGCAAACAGCACAGCCACCAAGCTCTTCTGCAGGAACTTGGTGCCCATGGCTGCGCTGACGTTGCTCAAGGACAGCTGGGCAAACTGGTTATCCGGGTAGCTCTCATTCAGGGAGTCCAGCAGGTTCTCCACCTGCTCGGTGGTCACGGTCTCGGTGCCGGGCATGGAGATCTTCAGGGTCTGGTCGCCGGTGGCCACGTTCTCGCCGGTCTGCAGGGTCAGGCCGGTGTTTTCCAGCGCCGCAGCAGCAGTCTTTTGCACTGCGGACTGGTCAAAGCTGCCCTCGTAGGACAGGGTGATCATGGCACCGCCGGTGAACTCGGTATCCAGATGCACACCGAACACTGCGGTGCACAGCAGGATAACTGCCATCAGGCAGGCAGAGAAGGTCAGGAACTTTTTGCGCAGGGCTACGAAATCCACCGGCTTCTTTTCCGCCTTTTCCTGCCCGGGCTTTGCAGCGCCGTAGAGCCACGGGTTGCGCAGTGCCTTGATGGCGGCTGCACCGCGGATCATCACACGGGTAGCGAACACGCCGAACACGAAGTTCAGCAGCACGCCGGTGAGCAGCGTATAGCCGAAGGCATAGATGGTGCCTGCGGTAGAGGGGCCGAAGGCAAAGAACACAAAGTGCAGTGCCTTGGCAAACAGACCGTCCGAGGGGCCGAAGGCGCCCATGAGCACGATGGCCACGATGACGATGGTCACATTGCCGTCAATAATGGGAGTCAGACCGCGGGCAAAGCCACTCTTCAGTGCGCCATCCAGAGATTTGCCGTTTTTCAGCTCCTCCTTGATGCGCTCGGCGGTGATAACGTTGGCATCCACGCCCATGCCGATGGCCAGAATGATACCTGCGATACCGGGCAGGGTCAGGGTAAAGCTTTCAAACACCGGGAAGTAGCCGGACACAAAGGCCAGCGTAGCGGCCACCTGACCTGCCAGTGCAATGCAGGCCAGAAAGCCCGGCAGACGGTACAGCACCGTCATGAACACCACGATGAGGGCAAAGGCGATCAGGCCTGCCAGCACCATGGCACCAAGGCTGTTTTCGCCCAGACTGGGGCTCACGGTGGAGTAGCTGTCCACACTCAAAGCAAAGGGCAGCGCACCGGAGTTGATCTGGCGTGCCATCTTGACCACGGCCTCCTGCGTAAAGGGATTGGAGGCCGAGCTGGTGATGATGGCCTGTCCGTCGGTGATAGCGGTGTTGACGGTGGCGGTGCTCACG
Source organism: uncultured Faecalibacterium sp. (assembly GCA_934540955.1). Lineage (GTDB taxonomy): Bacteria > Bacillota > Clostridia > Oscillospirales > Ruminococcaceae > Faecalibacterium. Next base: position 2,944 of record CAKTCY010000070.1, on the reverse strand, counting down.
TTCTCATCGTCCAGCCAAATGCTGATGCTGCCCTTATCGGCAGCCAGCTTGGTGGTGGCATCGCCAAAGGCCTTGGCACCCTCGGTGGTGAACTTGAGGGCAACGTAATACTCAGCACTGCCGCCGTTGCTCACCGCACCGTACTGTGCCGAAGCGCTTTCGACCATGGAGCCGTCCAAAACCAGTTCGCCGTCCTTGCTGGCGCCCTCGCGGAAGGTCAGGTAGGCGGTGGTGCCGATCTCCTGAATGGCGGACTCAGGGTCAAAATCCGTCTCGCCGGACTGCCACGGGAACTCCAGAATCAGACTGTCGGAGTTATTGTCCACATACAGCTCATAGTCGGTCACGTTCAATGCGACCAGACGGTTCTCGATGACCAGACGGGCGGCATCCAGCTGCTCGTCCGTGGCATCGTAGCCATCCGAGGGCACAAAGGTGACGTTGACACCGCCCTTGATATCCACACCAAAGCGGATATCCTTTGCACCCTTGATATAGGTGGTGGTCACATCGCCGTATTTTGCCGACACGCCAAAAAAGGCGGTGTAGACAAACACAACGATCAGCAGCGCAGTAACGACCAGCTGCCATGCTTTGCCTTTTGTTTTCATAAATCAGGGAACCTCCAAAAGCGGCGGCTGTGCAGCCGCAGCCGTTTTTGTTGTGAACCGCAAGTTTTGCCGACGGTTCCTCTCCTCACAGAGCAGCCGTCGTGCCGACCTTTCTGTGATAAAACTCCCCTGCCAGCCCTGCAAAGAGCCCCGCAGAGGAGAATATACAAATTATTTCAAGCCTTAGGCCATATCAGCCAGCAGCTTTTCCACAACAGCCAGACGCACGCAGACGCACAGCAGCTCGGAAGCGGTCTCCACCTCGTCCAGACTGGGATAAGTGGGGGCGATGCGCAGATGAGAGTCCTGCGGATCCTTGTGGTACGGATAGGCAGAGCCTGCGCCGGTCAGCACCAGACCTGCGTTCTTGCACAGGTCTGCCACGCGCTTAGCGCAGCCGGGCATGACATACAGGCTGATGAAGTAGCCGCCCTTGGGGTTGGTCCAGTGGGCAATATCGCCGCAGGGGGTGAGGTTGGCGGCAAAGGCGGTCTTGACGGCATCAAAGCAGGGCACCAGACGGCGGCGATGCTTTGCCATGTGTGCCAGAACGCCCTCCTTGTTTTTCAGGAAGCGGACGTGGCGCAGTTGGTTCATCTTATCGTAGCTGATGATCATCACCGCAAAGCGCTTGCACATATACTTCATGCTGTTGTCGCTGCAGGCAATGGCAGAAACGCCGGCACCCGGGAAGGTGATCTTGCTGGTGGAGGTGAACATGAACACGCGATCCTGTGTGCCGTACTTCTTGCTCACGTTCAGCAGCACGGGGGTCTCAATGATCTCCTCGGTCAGGTGATGGACGATGTAGGCCTCATCCCAGAAGATTTTGAAATCCGGGGCGGCGGTCTTCATCTTGGCAAAACGCTCGATGGTCTCATCGCTGTAGGTGTAGCCATCGGGGTTGGAGTACTGCGGCACGCACCAGATGCCCTTGATGGTATCGTCCTCTGCCACCAGCTTTTCCACAACGTCCATATCGGGGCCGTTGGGGGTCATGGGCACGCTGATAAGCTCAAAGCCGAACTCCTCGGTGATGGCAAAGTGACGGTCATAGCCGGGCACCGGGCAGAGGAACTTGCGCTTCTCCACCTGAGACCAGGGGCAGGGAGACTCCGGGAAGCCGAACACATAGCCGATGTTGATCAGGTTATACATCAGCTGCAGGCTGGAGTTGCCGCCCACGAACACCTCGTTGGGCTTTACGCCGAACACATCTGCAAACAGGGTGCGCGCCTCATGCAGACCCTCCAGCTCGCCGTAGTTGCGAGCATCGGTGCCTGCATCCGTGGTGTAGTCGGTCATCTTCAGCAGGTCCATTGCCAGATCCATCTGGTGGGGGCCGGGCTTGCCGCGTGCCATATTCAGCTTCAGACCCTTTGCCTGAAACTGCTTGTATTCCTGCTCCAGCGCTGCCTTTTCAGCGGTCAGCGCATCGCGATCCATCTCGTGATAATTTGCCATTGAAAACACACTCCTTTATAGTACTCTTCCTGTTACCCAATTCTATGGCTCGTCTTTTGCGGTATGCCCCTGCCAGAGAGCACACGCCGCACGATCCACACTTTACTATTATAGTACATTTTCCTGTCAGAAACAAGAATTTGAAAGCAAAAAGCCCTGCCAAAAGCAAAAAGCTTTCGAAACAGGGCTTTCGGGCAGGTACACTCCCCTGCTGTGCGGCACTGCCGTCAGCTGAGAGCGACCTGATTTTTATAGCGTTTGCGCACGGCACCGTATTCCAGATGTGCCTCGCCGCCCTCCACGGTGTCCTCGTCCACGGTCACGCGGATGATGGTGGCATCGCTGGGCACCTCGTACATGATGGGCAGCAGAATGCTTTCCATCACGCTGCGCAGACCACGGGCACCGGTCTTGCGCTCGATGGTCTTGCGGGCAATGGCGTGCAGAGCTTCGTCCGTGAAGGTAAGCTCCACGTTATCCATGCCCAGCAGCTCTTTATACTGCTTGACCAGACTATTGCGGGGCTCCTTGAGCACACGCACCAGTGCATCCTCGTCCAGATCGTCCAGTACGGTGATGACCGGCAGACGGCCGATCAGCTCCGGGATCAGGCCGAACTTGACCAGATCGTGGGGCTCTACCTTGCGCAGCAGAGCACGCTCGGCCTCTGTGGAGTTATCCTTCAGCGCACTGCCAAAGCCCAGCGCGGACTTATCGGTGCGGCGCAGGATATACTTATCCAGACCGTCAAAGGCACCGCCGCAGATGAACAGGATGTTGGTGGTGTCGATTTGGATGAACTCCTGCTGCGGGTGCTTGCGGCCGCCCTGCGGCGGCACGTTGCTGACAGTGCCCTCCAAGATCTTCAG